>NZ_JAIHAO010000054.1:0-11695 GCF_020054765.1 Caloramator sp.
TTTTTGTGATTAATTTAATTTTACCAGGCATCTAAAACAGGTGCATATTTTTTGTAAAAAAATATGCTGAGGCTACGCCCCAACATTTATTATAGAACCGAAAATTAATGGAATTAAAGATAAAAGATTATTATTTTAAGTTGTAGAAGATAGTTTGATCAAGAAATTAAATTATTATTAATAAAAAATATAAGTTTAGAATATAAACAATATAAACTGTTTATAATTCAATAAAGTGAGTAGCAAAATAATTTAATTATAGAGTTAAAGAACTTATTAAGGTACTACCACGCAATTAAAAGACTAATAAACATATATAATTTATAAAGACAATATAGAACAGCTAAAGCGGAGTATTAAAGTTAATATGAATTAAAATATGAGGCAGCAAATGCCTCATTTTGCTTTTTGATAGAAATTTTTATAGAGAAAATCAATAGTACATATTTCAAAAAACTATAACAAAAAGTATTACTAAAAGCACTTAAAAATTTTAAACTGTTTGATGATTAATAGTAATAGTGATATTATAAAATTAAAAGAAAATTGTGAAAAAGGTGATTATGATGATTGGAGCTATTATAGGTGATATTGTTGGTTCAGTATATGAATGGAATCCAATAAAAACAGAAGATTTCGAGTTATTTTCTTACAATTCAAGATTTACAGATGATACTGTATTAACAATGGCAATATTTGAGGCGTTGGATGAAATAGAGAGCAAAAACATAAAGAATGAAAAAGAAAAGAAAATTATATATGCGATGATGTTAAAGGAATATGCATTAAAATATCCAGACGCAGGATATGGAGGAAGTTTTAGAAGATGGATTGCATCAAATTCATATGAACCATATGGAAGTTTTGGAAATGGTTCGGCGATGAGAGTTAGTCCTGTGGCATACTTTTTTGATAGCGAAGAAGAAATATTAAATGAAGCGAGAATAACAGCAGAGGTGACACATAATCATGTAGAAGGTGTTAAAGGTGCACAGGCTACAGCTATAGCAATTTATTTTGCAAGAAAAGGAAAAGACAAGGAGTTTATAAAAAATTACATAGAAGAAAAGTTTGGATATAATCTGAGTAGAAAATTAGATGAAATAAGGCCTACATATAAATTTGATGTAACCTGTCAAGGATCGGTTCCGGAATCAATAATAGCATTTTTAGAATCAAAAAGCTTTGAAGATTCAATAAGAAAAGCAGTATCATTAGGTGGTGATAGCGATACAATGGCATGTATTTCTGGTGCAATAGCGGAAGCATATTATAAAGATATACCAGAAGAGATTATAAATAAAGCAAAAGAAAAGTTGCCTAAGGATTTAGTTGATGAGTTAAATAAGATGATTGATAAAGTTAAATAAATGAATCAATATTTTTATATTGTTTTAGTAATAATTAGATTTTAACGTATGTTAATAATTATTAAATATGGAAGTGTAGGTGTATTTAAATGACAAAGAAAAAAGAAAATGTTAATAATAAAAAATCAATGAAAAAGTCAAATGACGATATAGATAATAAAATAGAGCTTATAAGAGATTTTATTTTGAAAAAAAATATAACCCAATTTGATCTTATTGATGTAGTTGAAGATCTATTTTTAACATCATATTATTCTATAATAGAAACAGCCGAAGGAGAGGCTTTAGCTGATAAAAAGGTAGATTTGATTTATGATTTAGCTGTTGATGTAGCTGCTGCAATATATGAAACTGCTATTGATAGAATACCAAAAATTAATGAATATGAGCTTATAGTTACATCAGTAATTGCTACGGGCTTAATTACAAGGACAATAACAGAAAATAAAGAATATATAAAATAACAATAAAAAGGTTAAAAAAGTAATTAATAATTGTTATTAATGTATATACAATTTGTGAATAAATAACCTATTTGGCCCTTTATATATAAGGGGTTTTTTGAAATTTTTATAAAATTAGATTTGTCAAGTAATAGAGGTAGATAAATATTTTATACATTCCATGTATAAAACTTAATTTAGCAGCTAAAAAATGAATTTTTTAGGGATTGAAAAATGACCTATAGAGCTTAGATTTTTCAAAGACTAAAAAAGGGTGCTGTAGAAATGAATATGACCTGTTTATAGGGGCTTTTATGCCAATAAAAAGACGAGGTAATTATATGTTTGTTATTTTTAGAATATGTTTAGCATTATATTTAGCCAGAAGGGTTTATGAAAATACAGAAAGAGCATAAATTGTGTGAGGAAAGTTAAAGAGGACAGCAATTTTTGTAGCTTTTGTGGCGAACCTATTAAAAAAGTTGATAAAATGGAAGAAAATGAGTCTTATAATTTGTCTGAAACTGTTATAATGAAAGGGCTTTATAATAGAGTAAAAAGTCCTTTATTTGTCGAAATAGTTTACTTTTTTATACTTTGTGGTATAATATGACAAAAGGAGGTTGATACTATGAAAAGGTTTGACATTGATTTAAGAGGAGAAAAGAGAGCAAAAAAGAGTTTAAGAAAAGGTCTTGCAGCGGGTGTAGCTATAGGTGCGGCACTTGGAGCAATCTCAGGTATATTATTTGCACCAAAGTCAGGTAAAGAAACAAGAGAGGATTTAAAGGAGGGTGCAAAGGAGGCTTTAGATAAGGCAAAGGAAGTTGCAGAAAACGTAAAGTCAAAGGTTGTTAAGACAAGTTGCTGCTGTGAAGGAGAAGAATGTTTAGAGGATTTTGACTGCTGCTGTGAAGATGATATGGGCTGCTGCTGTGGAGAAGGTGAAGATTGCTGCAATGATGAAGAGGAAAAAGAGGGAGAATAATATATGGGTAGTTTAACTTTAACTATAACTTTAAGTGATATACTTGCAGTAGTTGGTATAGTTGCAGTAATTTTTATTACATATTATATAGTTACTACTTTAAAGAAGTTAGGCTTAATGGCAGACAAGATTAACAGCATATTAGATACAAATAAAAACAATATAGATAACACATTAAATACCCTACCTAAGCTTGTTGATAATGTGAATAAAATTGCAGCAAGTATAGAATCAAAGGGTGATGAGGTAGGAGATATTGTATCAAGTGTAAATGAGGTTGCAGCGACTGTGGATGATATAGTATCAGCAGTTTCTGATGTTGTTGATGTGTTTTCACAGTTCAGGAGCCTTTTTTCTAAAAAGAAGTTTAAAATAAAGCGATAAGCATAGGCTTATCGCTTTATTTTGTAGAGAGTGTCAAACTTTATTTGATTTGGATATTTGCTAATAAATTCATTGAAGTTAATTGTTAATTCTTCAAATTTAGATAAAAAGGATTCAAAGTCTTTATTTTCTTCAAGTAGAGGTTCAACATCATCCTTTTCGCTATCTATAATTATAAAATCAAAGTCGCCTTCAATATTTTTAAGTACGTCCTTTACATTGTCAATTAATCTATGGGGACTTACTGCAATATCGCAGGCACAGTGACCATTACTTATATGATATAAATTTTTATCCTTAATTTCAACTAAATAAGATAAATTTTGTACATAAAGGCTGCTCTGTTCGTTTCTTTCTATAACCTTTTCATTGATAGTATTTTTTGTTTCGGCAAAAATAAAATAACACATAAAATCACCCCTTTTGTTTTATTAATTATATATTACCAGAAAATAATTATTAAAGTAAAGTAATTGGCGTTATAATTGTATTTATTTTATTATAAACATAATTTATAATATCTTTGGGTGATGTTATGGAGTATTTTATGAATGAGGCTATTAAGGAAGCAAAAAAATGCCTATATTTAGATGAGGTGCCGGTTGGTGCTGTGATTGTTAAGGATGGAAAAATAATAGGAAGAGGACATAATTTAAGGGAAACTTTAAAAGATGCAACAGCCCACGCTGAGATAATTGCAATAAAGGAAGCCTGTAAAGCATTAGGTGGATGGAGGCTTATTGACTGTGAAATATATGTAACTTTAGAGCCCTGTGTTATGTGTGCTGGGGCACTTGTAAATAGCAGAATAAAAAGGCTGGTTTTTGGAGCCTATGATAAAAGGTTTGGTGCCTGTGGAACCCTTTATAATATTGCATGTGATGAGAGATTAAATCATAGGATAGAGGTTATAGGGGGAGTGCTTTCTAAGGAATGTGCAGACCTTTTAAGCAATTTTTTTAAAAAAAAGAGACGATTATAGTACTTCTTTCAGATTGTTGACAAACCTAATTGTTAGCTAAAGTATGAAAAAGCCCCATGAAAGGATTTTAATAGGCTCTTTCATGAACTTTAGCAATTCTTGATTTTCGACTTTAAAAAAGTCCGTAATTTGGCACAGGATGTGCCGAGCCGAGCGGCCATCAGGACGATGGCATAGCGAGGGTAGGACTTTTTTAAACAAAGAAAAGCTTAGAATTGCTTAGTGAAATGAACGAATGCCCAAGAAATCCTTAATGGGCTAATCAATATATAACTTTTTCAATAGCTTGAGAGAGAATTATAGTTCCTCTCTTTTAATTTGCATTCTATTATTAAAGAAGGTTTTATATCCTAACAATAGGAATATGATTACACTTATTGATACACTACCTAAAATACCAAGCATAATAGCAATTTGATATTCTATTGCAACTAAGGGCGAAGAACCTGATAGTATTTGTCCTGTCATCATACCAGGTAAGAATACTATTCCCATTCCAACCATAGAGTTTATAGTAGGTAGTATTGCAGAATCGAAGGCATTATCTAATATTGGTTTGCAGGCATCCTTAGGAGATGCACCGAGCATTAGTGAACATTCAATTACATCAATTTGATTTTTAAATCCATCAATTAATTTGTTTATTCCAAGGCTTATTCCTGTCATAGAATTGCCTATTATCATACCAGCAAGAGGAATAAAGTATTGAGGATTATACCAAGGTTTAATGTTTATGACTATTAAAATGAAATAAAATAGTGTAAATAATGTTCCAACTATCATAGAAAAAATAACTACTTTTTTAAGTTCATAAGAAAGTTTAGTTTTAGAACGTTTTATTATGTTTTGTATTGCAAAAATCTCCATAATTGATATTACAAGGAGGGTTATAAAAGGATTTGGATTTTTAAATATATATGTTAGAATATATCCTGTTAAAATTAGTTGTAGAGTCATTCGAGTAGTAGATATTATTATTTCCTTTTCTCTATTTAAGCCTCTCCTTTTAACTATTAAAAGAAGAATTAGTATAAACAGATAGGCAGACAATACCTGCATTATTGATAATTTTACAGCTCCATTCAAATAAATCATCTCCTTTTATTTATTTCAATTATATGGTCTGAGTATTTTTTTGCTATTTCGTTAGAGTGGGTTACCATAATAAGAGTCTTATTATTTTTCTTTACATATTCTACTACATAATTAATGACTAAATCCTCTGTATTTTCATCAAGGGCAGATGTTGGCTCATCTAAAAGTATAACTTCAGGGTTCATTATAAGTACCCTAATTAAGCAAACCCTTTGTTTTTCTCCGCCAGATAAATTTTCAGCAGGTTCATTTAGGTTTTTATTTACATTAAATTTTTCTAAAAGATTTTCTATCTCTTTAATATCATAGATTTCAGACTTAGAAAATTTTTTGCCTATTAAAATATTATCCAATATACTTCCCTTATATATAATGGGAGTTTGTGGAAGCATAACTACTCTTCTTCTTAAATCAATTGGGTTGTACTGGTTTAGTTCTTTTCCGTTATAATAGATTTCTCCTTCATCAGGGCTTATTATGTTATTTAGCATTTTAAGTAGAGTTGTTTTACCACTACCGCTTTCCCCTACTATGCTTGTGACGGCGTTTTTATTTATATTAAGGTGGTCAATATAGAGTATATTTTTGTATTTGAGATTTTTTATTTCAAACATAGTTTTATCCTCCTATTTCATTAATAAGTTCTAAAGCCTTTTCTTTTGCTTTTATAAGCACATCTTCACCCTCTTTAGTAATAGAGTAGTATTTTCTGATTTTTCCGTTTACGTTTTGTTCCTCTACAGATAGAAGTCCCTCTTTACAGAGGGTGTGAAGAATAGGGTATAATGTTCCAGGGCTTATATCATATCCGTGGTGTTTAAGTTCCTCTATCATCCAAGAACCATAAAAGGGTTTCTTTTTTGCGTGGTGAAGTATGTGTATTTCGATAAAGCCAAGGAAAAGTTTGCGTAATATTTTGCTATCCATTAATAAACACTCCTATCTAAATTCGTTATCGAAAATCGATAATAAAATTATATCATTATTGAAAAAACAATACAAGTTAACTAAATATAAAATGTTGACATTAAAAAATAATACATATATCATATTACTTAGATGGAGAGATGGCAGAGTGGTCTAATGCACACGACTCGAAATCGTGCGTACGGGCAACCGTACCGTGGGTTCAAATCCCACTCTCTCCGCCAAAATTTAATATTTATTAAAATTATTTTTTAAATATGTAAATAATAGGACGACAAAATTGTCGTTCTATTATTTTTTTTGTAGATGTTAAATCAATGTAATACATAATTGGTATAATTTGCGAACGATTATATATACTCATCGCTTTAAAAATATAGTATAAATACAATAAAGGAAAAAATGAAAAAGGAGGGATGAATTATTTTTATTCAATTAAAAAAATAAATAAAGGGGGATCGATATGAAGATGAAGAAATTTATTAGCTTCACGCTGTCTGTTGCTCTTTTGTTTTCAAGTTTAATGCCTATGACGAAGGCAGCTGAAAACAGACGTGCAAATCAAGAAAATTTGGTACAAAAGTTCAAACTGCAAAAGTATCTTAAAAACTTTAAGGAAGTTGATGCAAGAAGAGCATTAATCCAAAAGTTTGGTAACGTATCAATAGTTGATGACAATTTTGACAATATGAAACCAGAACCAAAAGAAGATGACAATGTAAGGATAATAGTTGAATTTGACAATCCAACTGCATTGGATTTGGCAAATTCAAAGAATGTAAGTTTAAAAAATAATAAACAGTTGATTGATGATGTAAAGGTTAATCAGACAAAACTTATATATCAAATTAGTAAGTTTGGTAAAGTTAGACATACTTATCAAAGCGTTTTAAATGGTGTTAGTTTAACTGTTAAGTATAGAGACATAGATGCAATTAGAAAGATTAAGGGAGTAAAAAAGGTAACAGTTGTTAACAAATATTATCTTGATATGTCAACAGCTGTTAATATTACAAACTCACCAACTGTTTGGAATGAACTTGGATTTAAGGGTGAGGGTACTGTTGCTTCAATAGTTGATACAGGAATAGATTATACACACAAGGATATGAAGCTAACAGATCCATCAAAGGCAAAGCTAAATAAAAACTCAATAACAGAAGGACCAGGTAAGTTCTTTACAGATAAGGTTCCATACGGATATAACTATGCAGATATGAATACAGACATAATTGACAAATCAGGTAGTATGCATGGAATGCATGTTGCTGGTATAGTTGCTGCAAATGGTGAAATTAAAGGTGTAGCACCAGAGGCTCAAGTTCTTGCATTAAAGGTTTTCTCAAATGATCCAGCAAATGCTGGTGCCTTTACTGATGATATTGCAGCAGCAATTGATGATTCTGTAAAACACGGTGCAGATGTAATAAATATGAGTTTAGGTTCATCAGCAGGATTTGTAATGCCTGATGACCCAGAGCAAAGAGCAATAAAAAATGCAACAGATGCAGGGGTTGTGGTTGTTGTTTCAGCAGGTAATTCATATTACTCAACATATCCATATGTATCATATGCACAAGACCCAGATACATCTATAGTAGGTTCACCTGGTTTATTCCCAGATACTATACAAGTTGCATCATCAGAGAATACACATTTAAGACTTCCAGCTTTAACATATGTATTAGGTAATGAAACAGGTGATATGGGTTATACTATATCAGAAATTGATCCAGTTGGAGTATTAAAGGGAGAATATGAACTTGTTTATTGTAACTTAGGATTGCCTCAAGATTTTGAAGGAAAAGATTTAACAGGAAAGATTGCTTTAATAAAAAGAGGGGCTATAACTTTTGTAGAAAAGAAGCTAAATGCACAAGCAGCAGGTGCGGTTGGTGTAATTGTATTTAACAGAGATGGAGATAATTCATATATTAATATGGCGACAGACCCATCAGTTAAAATTCCTGCTGTTTTTATAAACAATGCAGATGGAGTAAAGCTATTAAACAACATAGAAAATGGTGTTAAGGTTAAATTCCAAGGAAAGCAGGCAGTTGCTCCAAATTCAAACGCTGATAAAATGTCAGATTTTTCATCTTGGGGACCAACACCAGATTTGAATTTTAAACCAGATTTAACAGCACCAGGAGGACAAATCTATTCAACTGTAAATGCAAATAAGTATGAGACAATGAGTGGTACATCAATGGCAGCACCTCATACATCAGGAGCTGTTGCACTTGTTGTTCAATACCTAAAATCAAAGAATATGGGATTAACTCCAAGGGAATTTGTTGAACTTGCAAAGAGATTATTAACAAATACTGCAGAGCCAATGATAGATAAAGCGGTAGGATTACCATATCTAACAAGAAAACAGGGTGCAGGATTAATTAAGGTAGATAAAGCAATAAGGACAAATGTTACAGTAAGTACTGAAGGTGGAAGAGCTGTTGCAGCACTTAAGGAAGTATCAAATCAGACAACATTTAAGTTAAAATTAACTAACTTTGGTCAAGAA
Source organism: Caloramator sp. (assembly GCF_020054765.1). Lineage (NCBI taxonomy): Bacteria > Bacillati > Bacillota > Clostridia > Eubacteriales > Clostridiaceae > Caloramator > Caloramator sp. The sequence goes on from NZ_JAIHAO010000054.1 coordinate 8,714, forward strand.
ACTTATACATTCAACTTAGTAGATAAATATGGTGTCTTAACTACTTATCAAAGAAATGGTTTATTATATCCAAATGCTATGAAACTTACAGGTGCATCAATTTCATTTAGTGAAAATGAAGTTACAGTTGCACCAAATGAAACAAAAGAGGTAACAGTAACTTTAAATGTACCTGAAAGTGCACCAAGTAATATATTTGTTGAAGGTTTTATTAGTTTAATAGAAAAGGATAGCAAAAATCCAGAATTAGTAATGCCATATATGGGATTCTATGGAGAATGGGATAAAGTAAGAATTTTTGATGCACCAATGTGGGATGAAAATTCATATTATGCCCAAACAACATTAGTAGACTCAATTGGATTCTATTTAGGAGTTGACGGATATAATGAAGAATATGGTATGCCAATTATAAATCCAAAATATATTGCAATTTCACCAAATGGAGACTCTATGTTTGATGGAGTAATGCCTCTTGTTTCTTTCTTAAGAAATGCAAAGGAATTTAAGATTGAGGTATTAGACTCCAATAAGAATGTTTTAAGAACTATTTCTTATGATAAGAACATTAGGAAAAATAGAGTAAGTGAAGAATTCCCAGCTAAGTACAATTTTGATTGGGTATGGGATGGAATGCTCTATGATGAGGAAAAGGATGAATACTTTGTAGCACCTGAAGGACAGTACTTTATAAGACTTTTAGGAAAAGTTGATTTTGAAGGTGCAGAATGGACAGAACTTACAATGCCTGTAAAGGTTGACTTAACACAACCTGAAGTTGAAGTTTTATCAGGAGATAAACCAACAGGCTTAAATAAATATGACTTGGAGTTTGAAGGCAATGACAATTTAGGAATAATGTACTACTTAGTTGCTGTAAATGAAAATTATGACAATATAATAGAATTTAAACCAACAGATGAACTTAAATTATCTGTTGACCTTGAAAACGGATTAAATGTAATTGAAATAGTGGCAGTTGATTATGCAGGTAATTTCCAAATTAAGAGAGTAGAGGTGGATAATTCACTAATTAAATTCAATGTTGATAGAGTATATTATACAAATCAAAATGATGTATCAATTGAGTATACATTTGATGACTCTATTAGATATTTTGTAGATGACGTTAAGGTATTCTTTGATGGAGAAGAGGTAGAGGATAATAATAAGCTTGAATTTAAAGAATTAACTGAGGGAGAGCACAATTTAATAGTTAGAGCATATGCATATAATTCGCTTATAACAGAAGGCGAAGTAAAGATAGTAGTAGATACTACAATGCCAACAATAACTCCAGGATACAGTGGTTCAATGTTTGATAGTAGAGAAGTATGGCTTTCAGGTGAAGTAAGCGAAATGGTAAAGAGCCTAAAGATTAATGGGCAAGAAGTACCTGTAGAACCTTGGTATGTGTTTGATGGAGTATCAGATGAAGCAAGATTAGTTTATATGTATTTTACAGAAGTAAACTTTGAAAAGGATGGAGTAAATAGGATATATGTTGAGGTAGAAGATTTAGCAGGTAATAAGAATAGCTTTGCGTATAAGGTATTTGTTGATACAACTGCTCCAGTAATTGAATTTGAAGGAATCAATGATGGTAAAGTAAAGGTTTCTAAGGATGTAGACAAATACACTGTTAAACTAAATGTTTCTGATGAGGTATTTGGATATAGGCTTTATGTAAATGGAAATCAAATCGCCTATGAAGAGAGCGAAGTTGGAAATGGAGTATCAAAGTCATATACTTATGACGTTAAATTAAAGGATGGAGTAAATAAAGTTACATTTAGAGCAGTTGACCTATTTGGATTTGAAACAGTAAAGACTGTTGAAATAATTAAAGATAGCAATGCTCCTATGATTGAAATAACAAGTCCAGAAAGTAACGCAACATTTGAAACCAAGAAGGTTACTTTAAAGGGTAGAGTAACTGATAATGACAAGATTGAATGGGTTAAGGTTAATAATGAAGTTGTAACACTAAATGAAAATGGTGAATTTGAAAAGGAATTAACATTTAGTGAGTTTGGCCAATATGAAATTGTAGTTACAGCAAAGGATGAGGCAGGTAATGTATCAACTCAGATTGTTAATGTTAACCTTGTTAAACCTCATGTAGTTTCAATTGAATTAACAAAGGATAAAAATGCTGTAGAGAGAGGAGAAACTGCACAATTTAAGGCAGTTGCAAAATACTCTGACGGTAGTGAAGTAGATGTAACAGATACAGCAGTTTGGACAAGTACAGCTGGAACAATTGAAAAGGGATTATTCACAGCACCAAAGGATTTTTCAGGAAATGTAACAGTTAAAGTTTCGTTAGAAGGTGTTGAAGCTACTTCAAATATTGAAGTTAAGGTTCCAGTTGTAAAGAGTCTTGAATTAAAGGCAGATAATTATACTTTCTTATTTAATAATACAGCTAATTTAACAGTTACAGCAACTTATTCAGATGGAACAGTAAAGGACGTTACTTCAGAGGTTAATTATGTAGTCTCTGATCCAACTATGATTAGTTTAACAGGAAACAAGGTAAAGGGATTAAAGCACGGAGAAGTTAAAATATATGCAACATTAGATGGAGTAAATTCAAATGAAATAAAACTTAATGTAATTAAACCAGCAGAAGTTATCAAGAAGATAATCAATGTAATAGCAAGAAAACTTAATATAAGAAAGAGTGCGACTGTTAATAGCCAAAAACTTGGAACATTTAGTTATGGAGCAGAGGTTGAATACCTTGAAGTAGTAAATGGATGGTACAAGATTATATACAATGGTGATATAGCATACGTTTCAGCTAAATATGTAAAACCAACTACAAAGATTATATACAATAATGATGTAAAGGAAAAGAAGGTAACAACAACAGTTGCTTTGAATGTAAGAAAAGGAGCAAGTACAAAGTATAGAAGAATAGGAGTTCTAAAGAAGAATACACAGGTTACAGTATTGGAAAAAGTAAATGGATGGTAT
>NZ_JAIHAO010000055.1:0-11478 GCF_020054765.1 Caloramator sp.
ATTTCTTGGGCATTCGTTCATTTCGCTAATCAATTCTAAGCTTTTCTTTGTTTGAAAAAGTCCTACCCTCGCGATGCCATCGTCCTGATGGCCGCTCGGATCGGCACATCCTGTGCCGAATTACGTACTTTTTCAAAGTCGAAAAGCTAAGAATTGCTAAAGCTCATGAAAGAGCCTTTTGAAATCCATTCATGGGGCTTTTTCAAAATTTAACTAATAAGTAGGTTTGTCAACAATCTAAGAGCTTATAAATTTAAGCCTCTATTAATTTAGATAGTATATCAGAAAATGTTTTGGATTTTTGAACAAAAAAATATATGAATAATGTGTAACATAAATAGAAAAAACTTTTTAAATTGGTATAATAATATTTTGTGAGTATACGTTTAGAGGTGAAAATATGCTGGCCAATATGGTATTGGAAAAAATAATTGATAAAATGCAGAATGCATTTGCATACCATAAAATTATTTATGATGAAAATAAAAATCCAGTTGATTATGAGTACATATATGTGAATAAATCCTTTGAGGAATTAACTGGTTTAAAAAAGCAGGATGTTATAGGATCAAAGGTGACAGAATTGATTCCTAATATAAAGGAGAGTAGCTTTAACTGGATTGAATATTATGCAAAGATAGCAGAAAACGAAACAGAGGACCATATTGAGCAATATTTTGATTTATGGGATAGATGGTATAGAATTGATGTGTTCTCTCCCGAAAAAGGCTACTTTGCTACCTTGTTTAATGATATTACAGATATAAAGAAGACCACAGAATCCTTAAGAGAACAGAAGGAAGTTTTAAACCAGATAACAGAAAATTTAGAAGAAGCAACATTTTTACAAGATGTTAAGACCAAAGAGGTTATATATGCAAGTACAGCCTTTGAAAAAATTTATGAAATGAGTATAGAAGAGATGAAGAAGGATGTACAAAGGTGGAAACAGATAGTTCATCCTGATGATTATGAAAAAGTACAAAAAAGATATAATATGGATGTAACTCTTAAGGAAATGTATGAAAAGGGTATATTTGTAGAAAAGTTTAGGATTATAACTAATTCAGGAAAGTTAAAGTGGATTAAATCAAAGTTTTTGCCTATAAAAAATGAACAAGGTGAAATAATAAGAGTTGTTGGAATAGAACAAGATATAACAAGGGATATTGAAAACAAATTAGAAATAATTAGGCAGAAGGTAAAGGCAGAAAATTTAGCAATGAGGGATTATTTAACTAATCTATATAATAGACGTGCCTTTTTCCAGTTGGCTGAAGAAAGATGTAAAAAAGCAAAATGTAAAGATAATAATTTAGTTTTGGTAATGGCGGATATAGATAAGTTTAAAAGTATAAATGATAATTTTGGTCACGATGTTGGAGATTTAGTATTGAAGAATTTTGCAGATGTATTAAAATCTTCAGTTAGGGAAAATGATTTGGTTGCAAGATTTGGTGGTGAAGAATTTATAATTCTTTTAAATGACATTGATGTGGAACAGGCCTATAAAAGAATTGAAGAAGTTAGAAAAAGAATAAGTGAAACAGAAATAACGGTTTTAGATAAAAAAGTTAGGTATACTGCAAGTTTTGGAATAAGCAAAGTGAATTGTTGTGGCTTTAAATATTTTGATGAAGCAATAAAAAAAGCAGATATAGCCTTATATACAGCAAAAGAAAATGGTAGAAATAGAGTTGAAGTAATAAATTAAGTTTAATTTTCTAAAAATATATATTTAAAACATTGGTTAAATTTGCTAAAATATAGTTGATGATTTTATTTGGTCTGGGGTGTTTAAAATGGAGGGTGAATTCTTTAGACGGATAGTTAGCCGTATGCAGAATGCATTAGCATATCATAGGATAGTCTATGAAAATGGACAAGCTATAGATTATGAATTTGTATATGTAAATAAAGCCTTTGAAGAGTTAACGGGACTTAAAAAAGATTACATAATAGGTAAAAGAGCAAGTGAAATTAAAGATAATCAGTTTGTTGTATGTAATAAATTAAAGCTTTTCTCAGAAGTTGCAACAAATGGAACAGAGGATAAAATAGAACAATACTTTGATGTATGGAAAAGATGGTATAGCATAGATGTATTTTCACCAGAACAAGGGCATTTTGGACTTCTTTTTACAGATATAACAGATATAAAAAACTTAACATCAAGCCTTTCAGAGCAAAAGGAAGTAATGAAGCAGATTACAGAAAACTTAGAGGAAATAACATTTCTTATGGATGTTAAAACAAAGGGGATTATCTATACAAGCAATTCTGCAGAAAAATTTACAGGAATACCTATAGAGGCTTTCTATGCAGATTCTAATATATGGTTGTCGTGTATCTATAGTGAAGATAGGGACAGGGTTATAAACAGGCTTCAACTCATCAAATTGATTGATTACTTTAGATATTATAATACATATATTGAAGAGTTTAGAGCAGTGGACTGCAAAAAACAGATGAAATGGGTAAGGCTAAAATGTATGCCTATAAAAAATGAATATAACGAACCAACTCGAATAGTTGGTATCATTCAGGATATTACTAAGGAAAAAAATGATAGAAATGAAATAATTAAGGCAAAGCAAAAAGCTGAAAAATTAGCTATGTTTGATTACTTAACAAGGGTGTATAATAGAAGAGCCTTTTTTGTACGTGCAAGGGAAGAGTTTTCAAGGGCAAAAAGGTTAAAAAAACCAGTAGCTGTGATTTTAACTGATTTAGATAAGTTTAAAACTATAAATGATACCTATGGACACGATGTGGGAGATTTAGTATTAAAGGATTTTTCTAAAACAATTAAGAGTGCTGTTAGAAAATATGATGTTGTAGCAAGATTTGGTGGAGAAGAGTTTGTAATTTTATTAAGTGGTGTTGACCTTGAGGATGCATATAGGAAGGCTGAGAATTTAAGAAGAGTAATTGAGCAAAATAGAGTATATTCAAAGAAATTTAATTTACACATAAATTATACTGCAAGTTTTGGTGTTGCATCCTTTGAGCCAAGAAAGGATTTAGCATTGGAAGATTTAATCACAAATGCTGATAGGGCATTATATAAGGCAAAAAATTCAGGTAGAAATAGGGTAGAATGCTTATAAGGACAGGTTGGAAGTATCCTAAGACTGGTGAAAAAGTTATGAATTGATTAGCCCTATGAAGGATTTCTTATGCATTCGTTCATTTCGCAAAGCAATTCTAAGCTTTTCTTTGTTTGAAAAAGTCATACCCTCGCGATGCCATCGTCCTGATGGCCGCTCGGCTCGGCACGTCCTGTGCCGAATTACGGACTTTTTCAAAATCAAAAAGCAAGAGTTGCTAAAGCTCATGAAAGAGCCTATTGAAATCCTTTCATGGGGCTTTTTCAGATTTTATCTAATAATTAGGTTTGCCAACAATTTTAGGACAGTTTGGGACTGTCCTTATTTTTCTATATTTTCATATGCTAAATTATTAGGAAATTTAGAATTAATTCTTTAAATTTCTAAAAAATGTGGTAAAATATAAATTGACATAAACTTTCCCCTATGCGTTTATAATTATTTTTTTTTGCATAGGGGCTTTTTTTATCTCTTTAAAATTTTATTCAAAATTTAGAATAAATTTATAAATGATATTTTCTGAAAAATATTGACATTTGAAATAGTTTGTACAATAATATAATTAAGAAAACCTTTTCTATAAGGGGGAGTTATTATGGAAACTACAGTTTTAGATGTTGACTTAAGAAAAGAATATTTATTTGAGGGAAATGATGAGGGGTGTCTTGTAATTCACGGGTTTACAGGAACTCCAGCAGAGCTTAGGCTTCTTGGAGAAAGGCTGCATTCAAAAGGATATACTGTATATGGTGTAAGATTAAAGGGCCACGGAACAAATGTTGAGGATATGGAGAAATGCACATATAAGGATTGGATAGATTCTGCAATTGAAGGATACAATCTTTTAAAGAAAAGATGTAAAAAGATTCACGTAATAGGCCATTCTATGGGTTCACTTTTGGCACTTTACATTGCTGAAAACTATGAAGTTGATAGCGTCTCGGCTTTAGCACCGCCACTTTTTAATAAGAACAAAGCTGCTAACTTTGCATTTATTATAAAGTACTTTATGCGTTATAGTGAGTGGGAACCAAGAGAGAGACCAGAGGAAGAAATGAAATATTTACTTGGGTATAATAAGGTACCAATAAAGTCTGTTGATGAGTTTAATAAGCTAAATAAAGTAGTAAGGAAGAATCTCTCAAAGATTGAGGCACCACTTTTAATAGTTTATTCTACAAATGATGAAACAGTTGAACCAAGGAGTGCAGATTATTTAAACAACAGTGCAAAAAGTAAATTAAAGAGAATATGTAAATTAGAGAAGTCAGGTCATAATATAACAGTTGAGTGTGAAAGAGAAGATTGTTTTAAGGCCGTTTTAGAATTTTTATCTGAAATAAAATAAGGGGGATATTTTTATGAAGAAGAAGTTTGTTCCATATATTGTTGGACTTCCTAATTTGGGGGTTGGTCTACTTTGGGCTATGAATATGTCGGTTATTCCTTTGTTTGTAGCAAAACTCAATGTTTCAAATGCACAGCAAGGGCGTTTAATTTCAATGGGTGCCTTTACGGGTATATTTGTTCAATATTTAGTTGGTCTTTTAAGTGATAGAAGTAACTTTAAAATGGGAAAGAGAAAGCCGTTTATGATAATGGGTTCAGTTCTTTCGGCGTTATTTTTAATACTGTTACCTTATACCAACACATATATGACTGCCTTTATGTTAGCATTTTTATTCTATTTCTTCTTAAATTTTTATCAAGGTCCGTATTATTCATTGATTCCAGAGGCTGTAGATGAAAAGGAGCTTGGACTTGCAAATGGTTTTGCAAGAGTTGTAAGTGTAATTGGTAGTGCAATAATATTTATGTTAGGTCCAAGTCTTTGGGAAAAGAACTATAAATATCCATTTTATCTTGGTGCAATTTTAGGCCTTGTTACTGTTGTAATAACTGTATTCTTAGTTCGTGAAGATACTTCAAAGTATGAAAAACCTAATAAGGTTTCCTTTGATTTTATAAAGTTCCCATCAGTATTAAAACTATATCTTTCAGTATTTATGGTTTATATGTCCTTTGGATTTATTACGCCTTTCTTTGTAAAATATTGTACAACAAACTTAAATATATCAAACTCAGATGCTAATAATGCTCTACTTATATTAACACTTGCTGGTGCTGTATTTGCAGTTCCTATTGGAAAGCTTGCGGATAAAATAGAAAAGAGAAAGGTTCTTTTACTTGGTGTTGTATTATTTGCACTATCCCTTGCATTAGGTACATTCGTAAAGAATAAGGCAGCACTATTTGTTATGATGACTGTTATTGGTATTGGATTTATAGCAATTCAAATAACAACTTATTCTATACTTGCAGAGATAGTTCCACCAGAAAGATTAGGTGAATTTATGGGTATGATGAATCTATTTATATCATTACCACAATTTTTAGCAAACAATATAATGGGATTTATGCTTGATAAGTTTGGATATGGAGTATTTTTCCCAACTGCAGCAGTAGCAATGGTTATAGCAGGATTAATAATATTAACATCAAGATTCAATAAATATATAAGTAAAGGAATTTCATCATCATTATAAAAAGTTGGGCTTTTAGCCCAACTTTTTTACTTTAGCACCACTAACTTTTTTCCATCTGATTCTAATATTTGAATTTTATCTTGTTTCAAAAGAGAATCAACTATACCTTTAACCATTTTTTTTGAATCAAGAACTGTCATTACTTTTCTACTCCAAAACACTTTTGCTGTAACACCTTCTATCTCCCTTTCAAGTTCTTTATATGTAGCAGATTTGTTTTTAGATAGATACTTTAATATTTTATCCCTGCATTTTATGTATAATTTGCTTGTTAACTCAGTAGGCAGATAATATTCCTTTGCACGTCCATATATGATTAAAAAAGCTGTAATTAGAGCGATTGATAATACATAAATTACGTATTTCATAATATTCCTCCTTTAAACTATAGTCATAATAAAAAGTGACTATAATTTATTTGTTAATAGGTTCCACATTGGTGTTAATATCAATGTGGAACCTAACTTAGTTAATCATAGACTTTTAGTTTTATTAATTTGTTTTGGTTGTTTTTTATCTTTAAATACAAAGTAAGCTAAACTTAAAGCAACAAGTAGGAATAATATTAGAGCACCCCATCTTTCGAAAACAGGATTCTTTAAACTAAAATCTACATCAAAATATGCAAAGAAGGCTAAAATAACACCCATTAAACCTTCACCAGCAATTAAACCGGATGAGTAGAGTATACCCTTTTCTACCTTTTCTTTGCGTTCACCTTCGTCTTTTATCTTCTTGTCTACTATGCCTCTTACAATTCCCCCAACCATAATTGGAGTTGACAAGCTAATTGGTAAATATAGTCCTATTGCAACAGGAAGTGATGGAATCTTAAATAGCTCAAGCATTAATGAAACAAATACACCCATAAATACAAGGTTCCAAGGAAGGTTTCCATCCATAATACCTTCAATTACAAGTTTCATAAGAGTAGCCTGTGGAGCACTTAATTCCTTTGAACCAAATGTATATGCCTGATGAAGCATAATTAATATAAATCCTATTATAGCAGCTGAAGCAAGAACTCCAATTAGTTCTCCAATCTGTTGTTTCCAAGGAGTTGCACCAACAAGATAACCTGTTTTTAGATCCTGTGATGTATCACCAGCTATTGCAGCAGCAGTGCAGACAACAGCGCCGATAATTAGAGCAGCAATCATTCCTTCTTTACCATTATATCCAACTGCCTTTAGTATAACTGTTGAGAAAAGAAGTGTAGCAATAGTCATACCTGATACTGGGTTTGAAGAGCTTCCAACGAGACCAACTATTCTTGAGGAAACAGTTACAAAGAAGAAACCGAAGATAGCAATAAGTATAGCACCCCATATTTTAACAGGAATTTGAGGAAGTACCGCCATAAGTACTATTAAAATAATTATACCAGCTATAACAAATTTGGGGTTAAGATCTGCATCTACTCTTTCAATTACACCTTGAGCTTTCTTACCATATCCCTTCATTGCTTGTCTAAATGAATTTACAATTGTAGGTATAGCTTTGATTAAGCTAATTATACCTCCGGTTGCAACTGCACCAGCACCGATATATCTTATATAATTTTTCCATATACCTCCAATACCAAGTTCTTTAATTGGCACTGAAGCTGGGAATATTGGATCGTTAATGTATTGACCAAAGAAATATATTGCAGGAATTAATACAAGCCATCCTAAAATAGCACCACCGAGCATATATGCAGAAATTTGAGGTCCTACTATAAAACCAACACCAAGTAGTGCAGGATATACGTCCATTCCTACCATAGCACCTTTATATTTTGGGATTTCAAAATCAATTGAAGTTGGGAATAACATAAATCCATCGCCAGCAAGCTTATAGATAAGTCCAACTAATGCACCAATAAATACATAGATTGCACCTGTTCCGCCTTCTTCACCTGCAACTAAAACTTCAGCACTGGCAACTCCTTCTGGATATGGAAGTTTTCCGTGTTCTTGTACTATTAAATATCTTCTAACAGGAATCATAAATAGAACACCAAGAGCACCACCAACAAAGGTTAATATACCCATTGTTAAAACGCTTGGAGCTTCCCCCCATAGGAATAGAGCAGGAATTGTAAAAATAGCACCTGCAGCAAGAGATTCACCAGCTGAAGCTATTGTTTGAACCATATTGTTCTCAAGTATTGATTTTCTTCTTAAAATAACTCTAACAATTGCCATAGAAACAACAGCAGCTGGAATTGAAGCAGAAACAGTCATACCTACCTTAAGTCCAAGATATGCGTTTGCGGCACCAAATAGAGCTGAAAGTAGAACACCAAGGATGATTGATAGTACTGTGAATTCAGGCATCTTCTTTTCTGAAGGAACATATGGTACATATTTTTGTCCATCTTTTAGTCCGTATGCCCCATCAGGAAGCCCTTTTCTTGACATAAAAAACCCCTCCCCATTTTAAGATTTTTATATTAAAATTTTATTTCTATAAATCTATTTTAATTCCTTCTAAATTTTTACTTAACTTTTTTTAACAAAATAAAATGTGTTTATTGTTTGAATTAAGATTATGGTTTAAAATTTAATAGGGGTGATTTAGATGCTAAAGAGCTTTATAAAATACTATAAACCACATATTGGACTTTTTATATTAGATATGGTTTGTGCGGTTTTGATTGCGGCAACTGACCTTATATATCCTATGATAACAAGAAGAATGATAAATAATATAATTCCTTCTAAAAACATATCTTTAATCTTGAATATTGGAATTGTACTTCTAATTCTTTATATATTAAGAATGTTATTTGAATATATTGTAGGATATTATGGACATGTTTTAGGTGTAAGAATGGAGTATGATATGAGAAGGGATATGTTTTCTCATATACAAACATTGCCGATTAGTTATTTTGACAATACAAAGACAGGGCAGATAATGTCAAGGATTGTAAATGATTTAAATGAAATATCTGAGCTTGCACACCACGGACCAGAGGACCTTTTTATTTCAACTCTTATGATACTTGGATCATTTATTCTACTATTAAGGCTTAATGTAAAGCTAACCCTAATAGTATTTACTATAATACCTTTTATGATATACTTTACAATTGTATATAACTCCAAGATGAGAAGAAACTTTAGAAAAATAAGAGAAAGCTTAGCGGATGTAAATAGTAGATTAGAAGATTCAATATCAGGTATAAGAGTTGTAAAATCCTTTACAAATGAAGAATATGAAATTGATAAATTTGATGATGGTAATAGTCAGTTTAAAAAATTAAGAACAAAGTCTGTAAAATACATAGGAATACTTCACGCTGGGATTAACTTTTTTTCAAATATATCAACTCTTTCTGCACTAATTGCAGGTGGATACTTTGTAGCAAAGGGACAAATTGAAGTAGGAGATTTAGTTGCTTATCTACTCTATATAGGTCAATTCTTACAACCTGTAAAGAGATTAGCACAGTTTGTTGAGCAGTATCAAAGAGGAATGGCTGGATTTAAGAGATTTTATGAAGTTATGAATACAAAGCCAGACATTTTTGATAATGAAGATGCAGTTGAGATAAAAAATGTAAGAGGAAAGGTTGAGTTTAAGAATGTTAGTTTTAGTTACAACAATAAAAATACAGTTTTAGAGAATATTAATCTTAAGGTAAATTCAGGTGAGAGTATTGCTATTGTTGGTCCATCTGGTGTTGGCAAAACAACACTTTGTAGTTTAATTCCAAGGTTTTATGATGTGGATAGTGGAAGTATTTATGTTGATGATATAAACATAAAGGACATAAAACTAAAGTCTTTAAGGCAAAACATAGGTATTGTTCAGCAGGACGTGTTTTTATTTGCAGGGACAATACGTGAAAATATAGCCTATGGTAAATTAGATGCAACAGATGAGGAGATAATAAATGCAGCAAAGGCGGCAAATGCCCACGATTTCATAATGGAGCTTGAGGATGGGTATGATACATATATAGGAGAGAGGGGAGTTAAACTATCAGGAGGGCAAAAACAGAGGATATCCATAGCAAGGATGTTTCTAAAAAATCCACCGATTTTAATATTAGATGAAGCTACATCATCCCTTGATAATCAGAGTGAGGCTATAATTCAAAAGTCAATAGAAGAACTATCAAAAAACAGAACAACCTTCATAATAGCACATAGGCTTGCAACTGTAAAGAAGGCAAAGAGAATAATAGTTTTAACTGAAAATGGAATAGAGGAAGAGGGAACCCATAGTGAGCTTATGGAGAAAAAGGGAGTTTACTACGAACTGTATAAGACACAATTTGAATAGGATAGTCTTATGCCTATCCTACAGATTGTTAACAAACCCACTTGTATACTAAAGCATGAAAAAGCCCCATGAAAGGATTTCAAAATGGCATATTTCATAAGCTTTAGCAATTATTGCTTTTCGACTTTGAAAAAGTCCGTAATTCGGCACAGGACGTGCCGAGCCGAGCGGTCATCAGGACGATGGCATCGCGAGGGTAGGACTTTTTCAAACAAAGAAAAGCTTAAAATTGCTTAGCAAAATGAACCGATGCCCAAGAAATCCTTCATGGGGCTAATCAATATATAACTTTTTCAACAGCCTGATAGGATAGTCTTATGCCTATCCTAATGCTACATCAAGAACCATCATTACTATAAAACCTATTAACGTCATAATGCTTATAAGTCCTTCGTTTCCTTCCGACTGTGATTCTGGAATAAGCTCCTTTACAACAACATAAATCATTGCACCGGCTGCAAAGGATAGGGCATAAGGTAGTATAGCCCTTATATACACAACAAGATAAGCACCGATTACAGAAGAGATGGGTTCTACAAGAGCAGATGCCTGACCATACATAAAACTTTTAAAGGATGACATCCCTTCTCGTTTTAATGGCAGAGAAACTGCTGCACCTTCTGGAAAGTTTTGTATTCCTATACCAATAGCAAGAGAAACCGCTGCAGCAAGAGCAGCTGCACTATACCCAAAGTTTAAGGCACCAAATGCAACTCCAATTGCAAGGCCTTCAGGAATGTTGTGTAGTGTTATAGCAAGTATAAGTAAAAACATTCTTCTCCAAATATTTTCTTCTTCTGTTTCTTTTTTGTGTATTTTACCAGCAAAAAAATCTGTTAATCTAATAAACAAGCCTCCAAACAAAAAACCAAATGCAGTTGGGAAAATAGGGTTATATCCTAATTCATCGGCGAGTTCTATTGCGGGTGAAAGAAGTGACCAAAAGCTTGCTGCAATCATAACACCTGCTGCAAATCCCATCATACTATTTAAAATTTTTTTGTTGACATCCTTAAAAAAGAATACAATAGATGCACCAAGAGCAGTTATAAGCCAAGTAAAAAGTCCTGCTAATAGTGCAAGTAATAAAGGAGAAAAATTATTTAATGCATTCAAAATACCACCCCCTATTAATTTAGAATATTTAGAAGGGGTGGTTTTTGTTACACAAAAAATAAAAAGCAAAGAGCACATAACAATCTACCTTGCACCAACATAGATGGTTTATTACCCAACTGCAATCTCTCGACTGCAATAGAGCAGTTCGCCACCTAAGTTGATGGTTCGTTCGACTATAAAGGATATCTAATTAGCTATATACAACCTTTCGGCTGTATATAACCAAGCTTCGTGTGGGCCCCAACACGAATATCAACACCCTTTATAATCTTAGCTCGACCCTTTAGGATAGATTGGAACCATATTATAATCATATGATGAATATACGACTATAATATAGCTTTTCTCAACCCTAAAGAATCTTCCCTCCGACTATATATAAGCCCAAATAAATGGACCTATATATAATCTTTGGTCGACCTATA
>NZ_JAIHAO010000056.1:0-10821 GCF_020054765.1 Caloramator sp.
TTTTCAAACAAAGAAAAGCTTAGAATTGCTTAGCGAAATGAATCGATGCCCAAGAAATCCTTCATGGGGCTAATCAATATATAACTTTTTCAACAGCCTGAGCCTTTTGTAAGGCTGTTTTTCACCACTCTATCTCATCTTCATCAAAAGCCTCATCCTCTAAAATATAATCTGACACATCATATCCAAGCTCTTCTGCAATCTCTAAAAGTTCTTCTTCATCTGCACTATCAATACTTCCTATAAGTGGCCATATTCCAGATGGCCCAACATAGTCTAACAAATCTCTTTTTAATTTCCTATAGTTTACCCTTTTAATGATAATCATCCCCCATCATATTAAAATGGAATTTCTTTATCTTCATTATTAAATATATTTATGTAAAGCTCAAATAATTCTTCATCTGTCATATCCTTTAATTTGTTGATATAAATATCTTTAAATCCTGCTGCTTCATAATACTCTTCAAGTTCTAAAAGCATTTTTTCTCTATCCATATTAACCCCTCCCTATATTTATATATAAATTATACTTATTTTTTATTACCTTGAAAAATTTATTTTTATATACTTATTTATACATTTATTGTATAATTTTTATGTACCTATATAAAAAGGAGTGGTTTTGTTGTCTAATAAAATTAATATAATTATGTTAATTTGTTCTTTTATATGTACCATTTTATTTATGATAACTAAAAAAACCTTTCTAAGTATTATATGGGGTATTAGTTTTATTCTCTGTTTATTCAATTTTATTAAAACTTACACTAAAAGCAAATCTAATTTAACCAAATAAGAACTAAACAACCTAAATACTAAAATTAAGGAATTAATTTTAGCAAATAAAGAAAGTAAAGCAATATATTTATATATGAAAACTACTGGAGCAGATTTAAAAGATGCAAAAGAATATATTGATTCATTAAAAGATAATTTTTAAATTGAGAAGGGAAAAATGAAAAAATTTATTACAATCGTACAAATTATATTTTCAATAATTTGTTTATTAGGTACAATATTGCTTTTTTTAAAAGATATTTTTATTCCTGCACTTGTTCCGTTATCTCTATCAATTGCTATACTCTGTTTAATACTGGCAGAACTTTAAAATTAAAAAAATTTACTAAAACCATTTGGGTTACTACTTTTATATTAAAAATTACTGCTATTATTTTAAATTTTGTTGTTAGTATAGAACAAATTGTAATTGTAATAAAAAGGTAGCCTTTGTCTTTAGCACAAATATAATTATTTTTTCATATTCTAATTATATAAGTATAATTAGAGAGATGATACTTTGAAAAGTGATATTGATAATAAAACACGTGCACAAATTCCTGAAAGATGTAGTGTAGGTTTTCAAAAATATACTGTTGTTAAAGGAGATACTCTTGAAAAAATTGCAAAACATTTTAATGTAACTGTAGGTTTTTTAATAGTAGAAAATCCCCATATAAAAGATCCAAATAAAATATCCCCAGGAGATGTTCTGTGTGTACCTATACAGCCTCCACCAGGCGTTGGGAGAGTACCCGAGAGTTGCCCTATAGGATATGAAAAATATACTATAAAATCAGGGGATTCTTTTTCAAAGATAGCTCAAAATATAGGGGTTCCAATAGATCTTCTCATTTGGAATAACCCTCATATTCCAGATCCAAATATAATTTTCCCTGGTGATGTAATATGTGTTCCTATACCACTTAAATTGCCATCTTGTAATTTATTAAAGCCAATAGGTTCTTCATTGAAAAATGTATTTGGCTCAGCTATGGTTCAAAAACAGCAAAATGGACAGCACCTTCTTGTAATTACAGGAGTAAACCTTCCAAATCCATCATTGTTAGGTAACTATGATGGTTATGATGGATTTGTTGGAATTGCAGGCATTGGAGGATATGGTTTCCCACTTACCCTTGTTTCAGACGAAGTAGGTTTGTGGGTAGGGAGCATAATTATTTTTCCTCTTTTAACCTCTAAAGATCAAGTTTACATCATTCCAAGCAATTCTGAAGTTTCTGTGCCAAGTAAACCTATATTAGAAGGTATGTTAAAGTAAAAAGAAAAGATGCTATATACTTTTGTTCTCTAAAAATCAAAGTGTTTTATAAATACATTTGTATGTTGTCATTTTGTTGTCAAAAGCTTACTTTTTTACCTAACAACCAATAATAAAAGCCTCGAAGGTTTATCTTCAAGGCTTTCTATGGTGCGCCCGGAGGGACTCGAACCCCCGACCAACTGGTTCGTAGCCAGCTACTCTATCCAACTGAGCTACGGACGCATATTCTTTTTTTTGAAGGATAAAAGCCGCACCCTGTGCGGCTTTTATGGCGGAGAAGGAGGGATTTGAACCCTCGCGCCGGTTTCCCGACCTACGCCCTTAGCAGGGGCGCCTCTTCGGCCAACTTGAGTACTTCTCCATGTTGCCTACTTGATAGTTTTTATATGGCGGAGAGGGTGGGATTCGAACCCACGGTAGAGTCACCCCTACGCCGGTTTTCAAGACCGGTGCCTTAAACCAGCTCGACCACCTCTCCGTATCGGACATTTATTATTATATCAGCGACTTACTTTGTTGTCAACATCTTTTTAATTTTATTTTTAGGTGACATTTCCAAATAATATTGACACATCTTTTTAATTTTATTTTTTTGTTTTTGTCTTAATTGCCCATCAACAATATTTATTATATAATCACCTTTCATTTTATGCAATGATAAATATATAGCATAAATGTATAGGAGTAGCCCTTTTAGTTGCTACTCCTATTTTTATAATTACTTTGTTATTCTTTCTATTCCACCCATATATGGTCTTAAAACTTCTGGTATGATTACTGAGCCATCTTCTTGTTGATAGTTTTCAAGTATTGCTGCAACAGTTCTTCCTACTGCAACACCTGAACCATTTAGTGTATGCACAAATCTTGGCTTATCTTTTGCATCCTTCTTGAATCTTATATTTGCACGTCTTGCTTGGAAATCTTCAAAGTTTGAACAGCTTGAAATTTCAACATATCTTCCGTAACTTGGCATCCAAACTTCTATATCATATTTCTTTGCTGCCGTAAATCCTAAGTCACCTGAACAAATTAGAACAACTCTATATGGTAATCCAAGAAGTTGTAATACTTCCTCTGCATCACGAGTTAGTTTTTCTAACTCTTCATAAGAATTGTCTGGATCTGCAAATTTAACAAGCTCTACTTTATTAAATTGATGTTGTCTTATTAATCCTCTTGTGTCACGTCCTGCTGAACCAGCTTCTGAACGGAAGCAAGCAGAATATGCAACGTGCTTTATTGGTAATTTGCTTCCATCTAATATTTCATCCATATACATATTAGTTACAGGAACCTCTGCTGTTGGAATTAGGAAGTAGTCATCATTTGTCACCTTAAATGCATCCTCTTCAAACTTTGGAAGTTGTCCTGTTCCTGTCATACTCTTTCTGTTTACCATAAATGGAGGGAATATTTCTGTATATCCGTGTTTATCTATATGTGTATCTAAGAAGAAGTTTATTACTGCTCTTTCAAGTCTTGCACCAAGTCCCTTATAGAAGGTAAATCTTGCTCCTGTTACCTTCCCTGCTCTTTCAAAATCTAATATATCAAGCTCTGTTCCTATATCCCAATGAGCCTTTGCTTCAAAATCAAATTGTCTTACATCTCCCCATTTTCTAATTTCAACGTTGTCTGCATCAGTTTCTCCCTTTGGAACATCCTTATGTGGAACATTTGGTATTCTTAGAAGTAGATAGTTTATTTCTTCTTCTACCTTACTAAGTTCTGCGTCATATTCCTTAATTTTATCTGATAGTTCCTTCATTTCCTTTAATAGTTCATCTGCATTTTGGCCTGCCTTTTTAAGCTTTGCTATTTCTTGTGAATCTGTGTTTCTCTTATTCTTTAAAACTTCAACTTCAGATAGAATGCTTCTTCTTCTTTCATCAAGCTCAACAACCTTGTCAATCATTTCAAGGTCAAAGGCCTCACCCCTAATCTTCATTGCTTCTTTTATAGCCTCGTGTTCAACTCTTATTCTTTTTAGATCTAACATTTTAAATCCTCCTTTTCTATATTAATCTACTTAAATTTTTTTACAAAAATAAAGACCCTTCATCCCTATAAAGGGACGAAAGGTCATACCTTCCGCGTTGCCACCCTAATTGGCTAAAAGCCCACCTTAAAACCTTTAACGGAGGTTACCGTTTTGCTCATCGCAAACCCTCAGGGATGGATTCAATAAGATAAAGTACTGACTCGCACCAACCGTCAGCTCTCTTAAACTTTAAACTTATTTACTATTTCCCGTCATCAGTTTATTTTAATATATATTATAACACCATTTCAAAAAATTACAACATCAATTTATTATTACCATAGTAAGAGAAGCATTTCAAATTTGTGAAGTTTATTAAACCTGGGCATTAATATTCTTCTTACTGCCATTATATTTACATTCCCCATATTTATACCATAGTTGTAACTTGCAAAGGCTATTTGAAAACCTGACTTTTTAACTATATGTTGAATAGATTTATTTAAATCTCCTCCTCCATAGGGATAGCAAAAAGAAAGAGGCTTTACTCCTAAATTTTTTTCTATATCTTCAAAGCTCAATTCAATTTCCTTCTCTACTGTATCTAAATCCACCTTAGATAGATTAATATGATTTCTTGTGTGTCCTCCAAAGGCTATACCATTTAAATACATTTCCTTTACCATATCCCAAGTTAAATATTCATCTTCTCCCATTTTACCCGTTGCTAAAAATATTGTTGCAGTAAAACCGTATTTTTTTAGTATTGGATAGGCATTTTCGTAGTTGTCTCTCCATCCATCATCAAAGGTTATTAATATGGGTTTTTTAGGTAATTTAATTTTAATACCGCTATAATAATCAAGTAGTTCCTTTTCTGTAATTGTTTGATATCCTCTCTTTTTTAAATATTTCATCTGTTTTTCAAACTGTTTTACCGATACTGTTGGAACCTTTGCATCATAAACCTCATCATTAACCCTATGGTAGGTTAAAACCGGTATTGGTTTTTTAGGATTTTTATAGGTAAACCCAGTTAAAAAGGTCATAAAAAACAAGAGTGCAAAGGCGGTACAAAATACTTTACTCTTTTTTATTCTCATATTTAACTTATATCTTAATCCCCTAACCCCTAACAAAAGTAAATATACAAATATTGTTAGTTTTAATATATTAAAACATACAAACCCCAAAGAAGACATTATAGCAAGAAATATAATACACATAAACATATCTAATTTCATTTTCATCCCCCCTGTTTAAAAAAATTAAACTTGGCAATAATTATAATGGGGAGGGGTTAAGATGAGTGAAATAGATATTTTAAGTCAAATAGCAGATTTAAAGGAAGTAGATTATAAAAATACTCTAATGGTTGTTGGGTTAATTGAGCTTCTTATTGAAAAGGGCTTAATAAATAAATCCCAACTTATAAAAAAGATAAAAACGTTAGATAAAATAGCAGATATTGAGACAGATGATATTATATAATATGACCCATGCATCAGCATGGGTCATATTTTTATATAATAAATTTTCCATCCTTATAAATTAGTTCTCCATCTGCATATATCTCTCCACCATCTCTCATATCACAGAGCATATCCCAATGAATTGCAGATGAATTTTTAGAACCTGCCTCTGGAAATCCTCTACCTATTGCAAGATGAACAGTTCCACCAATCTTTTCGTCAAACAGCATATTCTTTGTAAATTTCTTTATTCCATAGTTTGTTCCAACAGCAACTTCTCCTAAGAATTTTGCTCCTTCATCTGTATCTAAAAGTTCAAGTAGTAGTTCTTCTCCCTTTGCTGCTGTTGCTTCAACAACTTTACCCTTTTCAAATTTAAGTCTTATATCTTCAATTTCACGACCTGCGTATATTCCTGGGAATGAAAATCTTATATATCCCTCAACACTGTCTTCTATTGGGCTTGTAAAGACTTCTCCATCTGGGAAGTTTTCATTACCACAACAGTTTATCCATTTTCTTCCTTCAACACTCATCCTTATATCAGTATCCTTTGATACTATTCTTATTTCCTTTTTAGTATCAAGTATTCTACATATTCTTTCTTGTTGTTCTCTTACTTCCTGCCACTTTTCAATAGGATTTTCTAAGTCTATGTAGCCTGCACCATAAACAAAATCTTCATATTCCTCAAGTGACATACTTGCTTCCTGTGCATCTGCTTGAGTTGGAAATTGTGTTCCGCACCATTTTAATTCTTTACTTGCCATTCTTCTTTCAAATATATCAATTAGCTGTCTTCTTCCTCTTGAT
Organism: Caloramator sp.; assembly: GCF_020054765.1. Classification (NCBI taxonomy): domain Bacteria; kingdom Bacillati; phylum Bacillota; class Clostridia; order Eubacteriales; family Clostridiaceae; genus Caloramator; species Caloramator sp. Next base: position 6,335 of record NZ_JAIHAO010000056.1, read on the forward strand.
CTTAACTTCATCTTTGATGCATCTATATTTGTTAACATTCTTGTATTTTTCTCGCCCCATATAGTTAATATCGCATCAACTGTTTCAAAGGCTGTTTTTGCTGACTCTGGTATGTACATTATCTGCTCATCATTTCCGTGTTTTAACATAATCTCTGTTAACTCTTCGATTCCTAAATCGACTTGAGGATAAACACCCATTTTTACAGCTTCTCTATATACTTCCTTTATTAAAGGTATAGTTGCTTGCCCACCCTGTATTAAAAGTTTGTCTCCTGCCTTTAAATTCAATGAATACTTTAAAAGAACCTGTGCTAATTTTGTTACTCTATTATCCACTTTTCCCCCACCTTTCATATTAATCAATAAAATTTTAACATAATTTTAGTTTATTTGTAAATATTATTCAATTAGAAATCCTTTTTCCTTTAGAGCCTTTGTTATTCTTTCCATATCTTTTTCACTATCTGCTTCTATCGTATGAATGTGAACACCCTCTGTTAAGTTAGATAAAGGTTTTGCTTTGCTCTCCCTAAGCCTATTAATGAACATTTCTACATCATATATAGACCTTAGCATTAGTTTTCCTGTTATTTCACCATATATTTTGTGTTCTATGGTCACATCTAAAACCCTTCCACCTAATGAGACTATAGTCCTAAGCTCATCTTCTATTTGATTTTCATTGTGTTTTACAGCTATAATTTTCTTAATAAATTGATTGTTGTTAACCATTAAAACATAACCCTGTGGTGTTGCTATTATATCGTGTCCTTCTGCTCTTAAAAGAGCTATATCCTGTACAATAACTTGTCTACTTACGTTGTATAGTTTAGAGAGCTCTCCTCCCTTTAAAGGTGAGGAGGCTTTTTTTAAATGGCTAAGTATTGCTTCTCTTCTTTCTTCTCCTCTCATATTCTCCTCCTACAAATTAGTTTGTGAGGTTAACCAATCAACCAACCATACTCCATCAATATTTACACATTTAAATTGTAAATTTACATCTCCCTCAGGTGTAAAAAATGTAACCTTTACTTTGGCTATGTTACCTTCTATATTATATTCACCAACTCTAAACTCTTGATTTGTAAAACCTAAACTGTATACCTCCATCATCTCTTTGTAATAGTCATCATAGCTTTTCCTAAAATTATTTGTTGCCTCATCTGACATCAAAAGATATGCAGAAAAAAAATCGCCTTCTTTTTCAAAATCCATCTGCTTTTTTAAAACCTGTGAAGGATTTAAGTTCTTATCTCTTTTTAAGACACTTCTATTTCTGTTATAGGTATATTCTCCTTTGTTTGTTCGAATAACTACCTTTTCCACCATTGGAACTTCTGTTATGGTATTTACTATTGAATACAGTGCTAAGTTGCTATCCTTATACATATCTCCAATTTCACGGTTTAATCTAATATATACTATTCCGGATTCCTTTTTTATTGATTTAAGTTTTATGTTATTATCTATAAACCCTCCCTTTTTTAGGTGGTCTATTATATAACTTGCACAAGTCTCCTCAAGGGAACCCTTAAACTTTGTCACAACCTCCACAGGTCTTAAATAATTGTCCTCACCTATTTCATATACAACTATTCTAACATCGTATGTTTGTACTTCCCTTTGCCTGCATCCATAGATAAAAAATGAGAGTGTGAAAAGAAGGAATATAAAATATTTTTTCATATAAAACACTCCTATCCCTTAAATTCATAAGGAATTGATATTATAAATTCTGTTCCTTCCCCCACCCTACTTTTTACTTCTATCGTTCCATTATGCTTTTTAATAATTTCATTAACAATTGAAAGCCCAAGTCCACTTCCACCAGTTTTTCTATCCCTTGTTTTATCTACTCTATAAAATCTTTCGAATATCTTAGGTATGTCCTCCTCTGGTATTCCAACTCCGTGATCCTTTATATGTATTATTGCTCCTCTGCTGTCCTTTTCAACCCAAAAGTCAACTCTACCATATTCAAAGGAATATTTTACCGCATTTTCTACTACATTATACAATGCCCTAAATATATTATCTCTATTTGCCTCAATTTCTACACTCTGACCATCATAAAATATTTCTACATTTTTAGTTTTTGCAATATACCCTACCCTTTTTACAACTTGAAGACATACGTCGTTTAAGTCAAACTTTTCAACCTTAACTCCAAAACTTCCTTCCAATTTAGTAAGTTCCAAGAGATTATTTACTATATTACTTAATCTATCTATCTCAGAATGTATATCCTGAAGAAACTCCATTGCCATATCTTTATTTGCCAATTCACTTGATATCAAAGATTCCACAAGCACATTTATGCTGGCAAGAGGGGATTTAAGTTCGTGAGATGCATCCGCAACGAATTGTCTACGCTCACTATCTATTGTAGTTATTTTCTCATTCATTTCATTAAAGGCCATACATAGCCTTGCAATCTCATCGTTTTCAATAACTTCAACCCTCTGTTTTAAATTTCCTTCTGCCATATTCTCTATTGCATCAATAACGCTATATATTGGTTTTGTAGCATAGGTGGATATAAAATAACCTATTAATGTAACTATAGCAAGTATAAATAGAGAAATTGTAAACAATCTCTTTTCTATAACTATAATCTTATTGTATATATCATCTATAGGGGTTAAAAACCAAACTACTCCCTTTACTTTATCTCCAATCAATATTGGAGTTGCAACACTTAAATAGCTATTCTTTAAAAAACCCCTTAATTTAGATGTTTTTACACCTGAAAAGGCCCTTTTAACCTCTCTATTTTGATAATATTTACCAATAAGCTCATTTTTAGAATCTGCCTTTACGATGTATTTATCATCTATCACTAATATCCTTGAATTTGATTGATTAGATATAGTTTCTACTGCAATGTCAAAAAGAGGCGTTTTATTCAAATCCGCCTCATAAGCCAAATCAGCAATTGTTCTCTGATATAGATATATATTGCCTTTTCTTTCAGTAATATACTCCTTTCTGATTGCTAAGAAAACAAATATATTTACTAAAAGTAAACCTACTGTTAGTATTGCTACATAGGATAATGATAATTTTAGTTTAACAGAATTTTTAATTAAATCATCCTTTATAATAGTAACCAACTCCCCACTTAGTTAATACATATTGTGGGTTACTAGGATCCTTTTCTATCTTTTCTCTCAATCGTCTTATATGTACATCAACTGTTCTTGAGTCTCCATAGTAATCATAACCCCAAATAATTTCAAGTAAAGTATCTCTGCTATATATTTTCCCTGGATTTGTAACAAGTAAGAATAAAATATCAAATTCCTTTGAAGTTAAGTCAACTGGTTTACCTGCTATATTAACTTTTCTTGAAGGAACGTCAATCATTATATCTCCAGATTTTATTATATCTCCTTTATTTGCTACTATGTCATAGGTCCTTCTAAGTAAAGCCTTTATTCTTGCACGTAGCTCTAATATATTAAATGGCTTTGTTAGATAATCGTCTGCTCCGTATTCAAATCCAAGAACCTTATCTTCATCTTCGCCCTTTGCTGTTAGCATTATTACTGGAACTGAGGATCTCTCCCTTATTTTCTTAAGCAATGTTAAACCATCAACCTTAGGAAGCATTATATCAAGAATTATGAGGTTATAAATATTTTCACTAATTTTTCTTAATGCATCCTCTCCATCATAAGAAACATCAACGCTGTAATTATCAAGCTCCAGGTTATATTTTATCCCTTTTACAAGATTTTCTTCATCATCAACAATTAAAATTCGGTAGTCCATAATATATCCTCCCTTGTTTATTATTAGGGTATGTCAAAAAATTATAACTATTGCAATTAATATTATATTAATATTAATGTTTGCAATCAACTTCTTGAAGTATTTTTAACTTTTCATCGTCTATTTCATAATTATGATGATTTTTTATTAAAAATTTTATATAATCGTCACAATTATCAAGATAAGTTATTGCAATCTCAGGATGATTATAGTATGAATAAACTGGTTTAATTCTGTAGAGCTTTTTTAAGATACCTGGAGAAATTTTATTTAATATTGTTATTACAGACTTATTTATAATGTTTAATCCACTATCTATTTTTCCTATATCGTGTAAAAGAGCTGCTTTTACTAAACTTATATCATATAAATCTTTCTCTAATGATTTTTGTAATACTTCCCTTGCAACTTTTACAGAATGAACCTTTTCTGATTCCTTAAGTTTATTAAAAAGTGCCTTTTCTTTATCATTCAAATAGAAATCTATAAATTTTTTATCTTCATCGGTTAGTTTTGCAAATATAGCCCAAAGGAACTGTTTAATTCTGTACATCTTATACATCCTTCATAAGTGTAATTACAAGTGTATTTATATATATTTTACAACAAAAAATAAAAGGTTCTATAATAAATGTTGGGGCGTAGCCTCAGCATATTTTTTTACAAAAAATATGCACCTGTTTTAGATGCCTGGTAAAATTAAATTAATCA
>NZ_JAIHAO010000057.1:0-9812 GCF_020054765.1 Caloramator sp.
TAGCTAAATTTTGAAAAAGCCCCATGAATGGATTTCAATGGGCTCTTTCGTGAGCTTTAGCAATTCTTAGCTTTTCGACTTTGGAAAAGTCCGTAATTCTGCACAGGACGTGCCGAGCCGAGCGGCCATCAGGACGATGGCATCGCGAGGGTAGGACTTTTCCAAACAAAGAAAAGCTTAGAATTGATTAGCGAAATGAACAAATGCCCAAGAAATCCTTCATGGGGCTAATCAATATATAACTTTTTCAACAAACTAAAAGGGCCTAACGGCCCCTTATTAAAATTCTGGTTCTATTAATCCATATCCTCCATCATTTCTCTTATAAACAACATTCACATCATCAGTCTCTGAATTCTTAAATACAAAGAAATCGTGTCCTAAAAGCTCCATCTGTAAAACTGCCTCTTCAACATTCATTGGCTTTAATGAAAATCTCTTTATCTTCTTTATGTTAACCTCATCTTCATCAAAATCATACTTTGGAACTTCTGCAAACTTTATAGCACCTTCTCTAATTTGCTTTTCAAGCTTTGTTTTATGTTTAATTATTTGCTTTTCAAGCTTCTCAACTACATTATCTATGGATGAATACATATCATTAGTTGATTCTTCTGCTCTTAGAATCATTCCATTAAAGGGTATTGTAACTTCAATTATTTGTTTTGTTTTTTGAACACTCAATGTAATATGGGCCTCTACATCTCCTGAAAAATACCTTTCTAATTTTCCAAGCTTCCTTTCTACTGTTGCCTTTAGGGCATCAGTTAATGCAACATTTTTACCTGTCATTATATACTTCATAGAATCTACCCCTTTCCTTATGTTATAAGGGAATTTGTTTATTATATTGTAATATTTTTATCAAATTAGTTCAAGTTCCCTTTTCAAATTTTTTTGACCATTTTGATCATTCTAACTATGTTTTGTATTTATTTTATGTATTTTTTGTACTTTTACTACACAAAATATATTTGTTCGAGTGTGGAAACTTTGGATAAATACCTGTGGATAATGTGTAAAAGTCTGTGCATAACTTTATTTTTAAGTATTTTATTTTTGTACAAGTTGTTGATAACTAATTTTCTTACAATTTTAATCGAACATAAGCAATATATTATAAAACAAATTTGTTAATCTTATTTTAACCAGAAATTATTTTTTAATTATAAAGTTAAAACAAAAAAGTCTTCGACCCTTAGAAGACTTTTTTAGAAAATATAAAAAGGCTGTATCAACTGGCTGACCTGGTCTTTGCCCCCACACTCGCCTGCTGGAGGTTTTGCTTAAGGTGTATGCCTCTCACTAATCCCCCTCTCGAAGTTTTACTTCGGCAGGACTTACTTCTAAACCGCACCATGCTCATCAGACTTTTGTCTGACTTACGTGGGTCGTTTCGCCTGCGGCTAGCATCGACTTTCAACCACAGACCCAGCTGATACAACCTAATTAACAACTCTTTGCAAAACATATGGCATTAACTACATATGCACCCTTTTGTTTTAATGCCTTTGCACAATAATTTAGTGTTGCTCCTGTAGTTACGACATCATCTACAATTAAAACTTTTAATCCTTTTAAATTCCTCTCTGCACTAAAAGCATCCCATACATTATACCATCTATCTATGCCATTTAGCAATACTTGCGATTGAGTTTCTTTGACTCTAATAAGTAATTCTTCACATCTAATATTAGTATAATAGGATAGACACTTTGCAATCTCCTCTGATTGATTATACCCTCTATTTTTATATGTTCTTTTAGACTGCGGAACCCAAGTAATTAAATCTGCATCTAAGTTTATATTTTTATTAATTAGATAGGCAATAACATTAGATAAATCTTTTTTCCCCCTATATTTCAAATCGTGTACAATCTCCCTTACATTACCTTTAAACTCATAAAGTGCTATACACTCATCTAAAAAAATATCATCTTGTCCATCTATTTTTACTATATCCGTTACTCTTTCAAAACTATCTTGACATCCATCACAAATATATACTTCTTCATAGGTAAGTTCTCTACCACAGATTATGCAAAGGTATGGCTGTTGAAATATAACATCCAGCAAGCAATTAAGTAAAAATACTATTTTTTCAAATATCCCTTTTCCCACGCAACCTTGTTTAAAATTCTTATTGTTGATTTTGCTATCTGCATATTTTTTGTTTCCTGACATGACACAAAATATACCTCTCCTATTCTCCTACCTTGAAAATTTATAGGAATTTGACACATATATATTATTGCCTCTAATGTATATGCCCTATTATCACTATACATAATTATTACATTTGTATTCTCATAGCTTAAATATGCATCAGCTGCATCAGAGGAAATCAATATGCTGCCCTCTTTTTTCATAAATCTAAAGAGTCCATCCTTATCTTTATGCGTTGAGTACTCTATAAATCCTTTATCAATATTTAAAACTTCGGATAAAATATAATAAACCCTCTGTATATAACCTGCATCTGGCACAAAAATAATCAAGTTGTTTTTCTTGCTTATTGTAAAAAGTATAAAATCTATTGCCATTTGAGGCATAAAATCCTCTGTTCCATCTAAATACCTGGAGATTATATTCATAGGTTCAGGCAAAGGTTTTTTAATTCCATCGACAGGCATATAAATCATATCTTTATATTCCCTTTTATCATCCTCATTTAGCGAAACAGATATCTTTAAAAACTTCCCTCGCTCTTTTTTTGCTTTTTTAAAAATTTCATCCTGAAGGCTCGTTAAATCTAAAAATATTAGCCTTTTATCAAATATAACAAAATCAAAGGACTTATAAAAGCAGGGATAATCTGTATACGATGTTACTATTATCTCACAATCAACAAGTTTTGCCTTTCTCCCAAGAACTATCTCTACCCTTGCACCATTTATTTTACTTTGAAACTCCTGTTTTGCTTCGTTTATAAATTTAGGAGAAGTAATATATAGAACTCTTCCTCCTACCTTTAGCACTTCATAAACTGCCTCTATTAAAACATCAATACTAAATGCCTTTGGCGATGAAAGAAGCATACTTTTTTCCCTTTTAGACTTTATAAATTCTGTTACTTCCTTCAATGTATTAACTGTTGCTATAGAACTCCTATTTATTATAGGTTCAATATGGGGCGGCTTTAAATTATTATAGTTGTCAGCAGCATAAAGAAGTATATCGTCCTCAATATGTTCAAAATTACAAACATCACATTTTTCCTTTTCACATAAAAAACATACTTCTTTATTTTTAATGGTTTTTACAGCCTTTGTATATTTAATTCTTCTCTCACAATATAGAGTCTGTATTACATCTATAACTAATTCATAATCCATTTTTTTTATATCATCTAATTCCAATAGATATCTAAAGGAAATTACTTTTCCCTTTATATACTCCTCTATCCTCTCTAAATCCTCAACCTTTGGAATAGGCTTACCGCTTGTAATAAACCTACTCTCCTTCTTTATACCATAACTCTTTAATATTTTATTTAGATAATACTCCTGAAGAGATATGAATCTACCAATAAAGTTTCCACTATAAATTTGATTTATTACTTCTTCAGCAACGCATAAATCTATTTTATCCGTTAATATCTCTATATTGGTTATTCCCCTAATCTTCCTTAAAACCTCAAAATCTATCTGAGGATTTAGTGTAATATCATATATACTTCCGCCCTTACCCCTTGCCTTATATAAATATACCTCCACACAGAACACTCCCTTTTATTAGGATATTGCCTTTAAATAATTAATTATTCTACATCTTAGCCCTGAATACCTCTTTGTTATTGTATTATTTTTTATCATATATTTTAGTGCAGCTCTGTTTCCTATAAGAACAACAAGCTCCTTTGCACGCGTTACACCTGTATAAATTAAATTTCTTGTCATAAGCATTGGTGGACCAAAGCATACAGGTATAACTACTACCTTAAACTCACTTCCTTGGCTTTTGTGAATTGTTATTGCATAGGCAAGCTCAAGTTCTTCAAGATTTGAAAAGTCATATTCAACTTTTTTATCATCAAACATTACTATAATTTGTTGATTTTCTAAATCAATATCCTCTATATAGCCTATATCACCATTAAATACGCCTCTTCCCTTTTCCCCTGTGACTAAACTTTCCCATTCTATATTGTAGTTGTTTTTAATCTGCATAACCTTATCAAATCTTCTAAAAACAAAGTCCCTAAAATTCTTCTCTGTCTTAAACTTAGCAGGTGGATTTAAAACAGATTGCATACTTATATTTAGGCTGTTAACTCCTGCATCTCCCTTCCTCATTGGAGATAATATTTGAATATCCTTAACAGGGTCGATATCCTTTTTAAAACTTGGCAATCTTTCAGATACAAGCTTTACAAGCTCATCATTTAAACTCTGTGTCCCATCCAATTCGATAAAAAAGAAATCCTTATCCTTTTCATTTAAAATTGGCATCTCTCCATTATTTATTTTATGTGCATTAATGGTTATTAGACTCTTGTCCTGCTGTCTAAATATTTTATTAAGCTTTGCAACACATATACTTCCACTTTCAATTATATCCCTTAGTACATTACCTGCACCAACTGATGGAAGCTGGTCAACATCCCCTACAATTATAAGCCTTGTACCCTTTGCTACTGCCTTTAGAAGGCTGTTCATAAGAAGTATATCTATCATAGAAGCCTCATCGATTATAATTGCATGTGCTTCAATTGGACTTTCTTCATCCTTTGTAAATATTGGTATTTCATTCTCCGGCATATATTCCATCTCGAGTAGTCTATGTATTGTCTTTGCTTCACATCCTGTTGTTTCAGTTATTCTTTTTGCTGCTCTTCCTGTAGGTGCCGCTAAAACTACACTCAAACCTCTTTTTTCAAATAATTTGATTATACATTTAATTATTGTTGTTTTCCCTGTGCCTGGTCCACCTGTAATAACACAAACACCATTTTTAACTGCCTTTTCAATAGCCTCCCTCTGCTCTTTTGCAAGCTCTATTCCATTTTCCTCCTCATATTCTTTTATTTCTTCCTCTATTTCATCAAAATCCTGATTATAATTTTGAAACGAAAGTTCTATTAATTTTCTTGCTACATAAAGCTCTGATAGATAATAATATCTTAAATATACTGCTTCATCATTATCCACATTTTCTATATAAATTTCTTTATTTAAGTTGAGCATCACTATCTGTTCCCTTATTATTTCATCTGGAACATTTAAAATTTTGACGCACTCTTTAACAAGTTCCTCCTTTGGTAAATAAACGTGTCCATTTGCAATACATTGAGAAAGAATATATTTAATTCCTGCCTTAACCCTCTCCTCCGACATCATATCGTATCCTAAATTAACGGCTATCCTATCTGCTGTTTTAAAACCAACACCAGAAACTTCGTCACATAGCCTATAGGGATTAGATTTTAAAACTGCATTAGTTTCTTCTCCATATCGTTTAAAAATCTTTATCCCAAGTCCAGCAGTTATACCATAGCTCTGAAGAAAAACCATTACCTCCTTAAGCTGTCTCTGCTCCTTAAAAGATTCTGCTATTTTTTCTGCCTTTTTAGAACCTATTCCATCCACCTCTGTAAGTTTATCAGGATTCATTTCTATTATATCAAGTGAATCTTTGCCAAAACGTTCAACTATTTTTTTAGCTGTAGCAGGTCCTATTCCCTTTATAAGGCCTGAGGCTAAATATCTTTCTATCCCCTCTATTGTCGATGGTTTTACTTCCTCACAGTAGTGTACCTTAATCTGCTGACCAAAGTTTGGATGAAATACCCATTCACCCTGTACCTTTACTCTTTGCCCTATATTTATAAAGGGAATATGCCCAACTACCGAAATCAAATCCTTGTTGTACCTTATTTTAGCAACTGTATAACCATTTTCTTCATTTTTAAAAACAATATTTTCAACTACGCCTTCTATATCTATCATCCAACTCTCTCCTAATAAATTTATCTTTTTAGTATTATTGTCTCTAATTTATCGTTAAGTTTCAAGACCTCATTTAAAATTGTAACAATGTTGCTATATTCCATTTTAAGTATTGTACTACTTAAATTCTTGGCAACATTTATTCTTTTTATAATACTTCTTCTATTCTCTACAAAAAATATTTTACTCCCATTATTTAATAATATGAAATTATCATAAACTTGTTCAATAAAAAACAAGTTTATGTATCCATAACCTCCATCCCTATGAACCCGTGGAGTTCTAACTTTAATTGGTACTAATATTACATCAGATGATAGTGCTATAGGGGTTAACTTACCCAAATTTGTTATTCTATTACATTTATATTTTAGCTCCCTTATATCCTGGTTATATTGTTTCGCAACTTGTCTTAGGCCATATCTTATATTCTTCTTTAGAACTACTTCATCTCTCTCATAAATAAGTATAGTACAATCCCCCACACCCTCTTTGTATTCTGGCTTAATGCAAACTAACATCAAATTCCTCCCCTTTGTAAATATAAAATATTATATATACAATTATAATCGAACATATGTTCGATGTCAAAACCCTGTTTTTTTAAAATTTACAAATATTTGATATGTTTTTAGAAAGTTCATTTATGCTCTCTGTTAGTTTTTCCAATTTATTTTCCAATCTAACTAAAAGATAAATTGATAATACAATCGGAAAGCCAAAATTGGCTATTTGATTAAATAATTCCTCCATAATACCCCTCCATTATTTATATAAATTATACCTACAACTTATTGAAATCAATACATAACAAACACTTATTTTATATTTTTACAAAAGCCCCATATATGGATTTTGAGGCCGTTGCATAAACTTTAAATATTTATGAAACCTATATTGAAAAAGTCCATAGTACTTTTAACACATATAAAAAATTATCGCTAAGGAAACTAAAATTAAAGGTTTAGGACTTTTTCACTTAATTTTTTATTACAGCCTAAAATCCATTATGGGGCTAAATTCAAACTACCAATTTGTTTATCTATTGATTAATGTAATAACTATTATCTTACTGCAAGCTCCTCTACTTCTCTATTCACTATCTGTGCAGACATTATTGTTATTAAATTTCCACCTGTTGATGTAAATATGTTCTTACTTATAATATCCTGCATAACCGACTTTACTTCCTGTTCTGTTATATTTTCCCTTACATTTGGAATTGATAGTGAAACATTCTTACCTGCTTCATTTTGAAATACCATAACAAGTGACTTTGCCATAATCTACACCCCCATTATTCATTTACTAATTCAAGAACTTCTTGTCTTAAAACTTCAGTAAGGTTTCCATCAACTAATGTAGAGATAGATTGTGCTGTTTCAAATACAGCCTGGTGGTCTGCTTGAGGTTTTACCTTCCTTAAATTAACCACCTTTATTATGTCGTTTCCTCTTGCGTCAACTCCCATATTAAATTTCATAAGTAATGTTGATGATTGTTTAAAATCTTTTACTGCCATTTTTTATTCCCCCTTTCACTTATATAAATTGTGAATAGGCGATATTTTTACACCTCTTTTAAAATTTAATTTTAACAAAGAACCAAAATAAAAAAGTTCTATGCAATGTTATCATATTGCATAGAACTTTTTTATTACATTTCAGCTATAAGCTTCTTTATTTCATCTACCTTATTTAGTCTTTCCCAAGGTAAATCTAAATCTGTTCTACCAAAGTGACCATAAGCTGCAACTTGTCTGTAGATTGGTCTTCTTAAGTCAAGATGCTTAATTATTGCTGCTGGTCTTAAGTCAAATACCTTATTGATTATTTCGATTATCTTTTCATCTGGTAACTTTCCTGTTCCAAATGTATCAACAGTTATTGAAACTGGCTTTGCAACACCTATGGCATATGCAACTTCAACTTCAAGTTTTTCTGCTACACCTGCTGCTACAAGGTTCTTTGCAACCCATCTTGCTGCATAAGCTGCTGAACGGTCAACCTTAGTTGGGTCCTTTCCTGAGAAGGCACCACCACCGTGACGGCCATATCCACCGTATGTATCAACTATAATCTTTCTTCCTGTTAGACCTGAGTCTCCGTGTGGTCCACCTATTACGAATCTTCCTGTTGGGTTTATGTAATATTTAGTATTTTCATCAAGAAGGTTTGCTGGAACAACCTTTCTTATAACGTGTTCAATCATATCTCTTTCTATTTGTTCTCTTGTAACTTCTGGGCTGTGTTGAGTTGATATAACTATTGCATCTATTCTAACTGGCTTATCATCTTCATATTCAACAGTTACTTGAGTCTTTCCATCTGGTCTTAGATAGTCAAGAGTTCCATTTTTTCTAACTTCAGCAAGTCTTCTTGATAGTCTATGTGCCATTGCTATTGGAAGTGGCATATATTCCGGTGTTTCAGTACAAGCAAAACCAAACATCATACCTTGGTCTCCAGCACCTGTAGTAGCAAATTCGTTTTCTTCACCCTTCTTTGCCTCAAGTGCCTTGTCAACACCCATTGCTATATCTAATGATTGCTCATCTATTGAAGTGATAACTGCACATGTATCACAGTCAAATCCATATTTTGCTCTTGTATATCCTATTTCTTCGATTGTTCTTCTAACAACCTTTGGAATATCAACATAGCATTTTGTTGATATTTCACCCATAACAAGCACCATACCTGTTGTTACTGCTGTCTCACATGCTACTCTTGCCTCTGGGTCTTCAGCTAATATAGCATCAAGTATCGCGTCTGAAATTTGGTCACAAATCTTATCTGGATGTCCTTCAGTAACTGATTCTGATGTAAATAATCTTCTTGCCATCTTTCTACCTCCTTTTAATATATAAATAAAATTGTTTACACTTTAATTGAAGGATCTCGAGACTAAATTTAGTATCTCTCAATCTTTTGATTTTAATGATATGAAAATTATAAACTATATTATTTAAACCGTTTATAATTTTCAATGCATAATAAAAACCCCTTCTGACGAAGAGGCTTATATCCATAAGACTCTCATCTGCCAGAATTTAAATTCTGCAGGAATTGGCACCATTGTGCTTATGCACCGGTTGCCGGGCTTCATCGGGCCAGTCCCTCCACCTCTCTTGATAAGAGTTTCCTGTATTCAATTTAAACATCTTGAGTAATATTATCACAATAAAATATGTATGTCAATAATATTATTTATAATTTTATTTAATTAAAATATTTGCAGGACTTATCTTATCTAAATAACCTTCTAATAAATAAATATATAAGTAATAGCCATATGGCTGAAATTAACAAAGCTGAAACTATTTTTTTACCCTTAAATTTGCTTAAGTCAACCTCTATTTCTCTGCATTCTTCTATAACATAGTCAGGTACTAACTTTAATGACAAATATATTCCTAAGGGTAAAATCAATAGGTCATCTAAATAACCTAAAATAGGTATGAAATCTGGTATTAAATCTATAGGACTTAAAGCATAAGCTATAACTATTCCAATTGATATTTTTGCATACCAAGGTGTTTTAGGATATGTATATATCTTATACAATAGTTCAAGTTGCTTTAACAAATTTTCTGCCCATTTTTTTATTTTTTGCACTGCAATCACCACTTTTTTATTAACATTTAAAGTAAAAAAGAGACGCATATGCGTCTCTTTGGTGGGACGGGGTGGATTCGAACCACCGAAGGCTGCGCCAACAGATTTACAGTCTGCCCCCTTTGGCCACTCGGGAACCGTCCCATACATGGAGCCGGCTATAGGAATCGAACCTACAACCTACTGATTACAAGTCAGTTGCTCTGCCAATTGAGCTAAGCCGGCATCTTATGTGGTGGGCACGACA
>NZ_JAIHAO010000058.1:0-9285 GCF_020054765.1 Caloramator sp.
CTAATTTTAGCAAATTCTTGCTTGCATTTATATCTCTATCATGAACTGCACCACACTTTGGACATTTCCATTCTCTCAATGCTAAATTCTTTACATCAGGATTTTTATATCCACATTCACTACATGTTTGACTTGATGCATAATTTTGTGGTTCTATTATTATTTCTCTGCCATACCATTTTGCCTTATATTCTAACATACTTTTAAATTCTGCCCATGATACCTCCGATATCCCTTTGGCTAAATATTTGTTTTGTTGCATATTTTTTACTTTCAAATCCTCCCAAATTATCACTTGGTTTTCGCGAATAATTCTGTAGGACAATTTGTGCAAGAAATCTTCCCTTTGATTTGTTATTTTCTCATATAACTTTGCAAGTTTTAATCGTGTTTTTTCATAGTTTTTAGATTTTTGAATTTTTGTCCCATCTGAAAATACTGCAAACTCTTTTAATCCTAAGTCTATACCTATTTTCTTGTCTACCTTAAAGGTTGAATTTCTTCTTCTACAAGTATTGAAGCATAGTATTTACCTGTTGGCGTTTTTAGATATAGTTACAGATTTTATAATTCCTGAAAACTGTCAAAGCATTTTATTATAAATAAACCTTACACCCCCAAACACTTTAGCAAAATATTCTTCCTGTTCTTTTGTTGGATATATTCTGTATTTATATGCTTTAAGCAAAATTACACCTTCTTTTCTTAGCTTTCTATATATTTTCTTTATTATTTCAATAGGGGCTCCACCAGTTGTAAGCAAACAGTAAATTCTATATTTAGTTACCAAAACAAGATGATAATATAACAAGAATAAAGAATGGTTGTTGGTATCTAATCGCACTGTATTTGCTCTATCATAAAGGAAGGAATTCTCAAACAACATTCATCCCCCACTTATAGAAGTGGGAGACTTCTATCGTTAGTTAGGTTAAAAACTTAAAAACCTATAAAAATCCTATCGTTAAAACTAAATTTATATTAACAAAAAATCATTATTATTTTATCTTATCACTGTTTCCACACCTTGTCTATGGCAACATTATAATCTCCCCTTACAAACCAAGAGCCTTTGAAATATCAGGACTCTATCTGTCTTTCCTTTCTAGCTT
This sequence comes from Caloramator sp., assembly GCF_020054765.1. Classification (NCBI taxonomy): domain Bacteria; kingdom Bacillati; phylum Bacillota; class Clostridia; order Eubacteriales; family Clostridiaceae; genus Caloramator; species Caloramator sp. The sequence continues at coordinate 1,113 of NZ_JAIHAO010000058.1, forward strand.
AACTACGCACTCGATGTGCTTTAAGTGGTGTATTAGGTTGGAAAAGAAATGTATGATTTTTAATTTACTTCTTAATAAACACCTCTAATTAAAAGTTCAACTAACTCCTTTTTCTTTTCTAATACTTCAGGAATCAATTTTGAACAATAAAAATTTTGTTAACTTTAAAATCATCTATTCTCTTTTTATATAAAGCTTTTTCTTAAAGTTTAAATTGCCTGGATAAGTATTTTTCTTTCTACTTACTAAACCTAAAATTGCTGATTTATATGTTCAATATTTTTTCTTTGCATCCGCAAATTTTTCTTTCATTGTATATCATATAAAGATAGTTTAACCTAAAATTTTTGATCATACATCTTCAATATTTCCATAAGAATTTTTAAAATTTAGGTGTTCCATATTTATTCTACAAGGCTAATTTTACAAAAGCTATTTAAATCTTTACTTTATAATCATTAGCCCATTCAGCTAATCCTTCTGATACAGCCTTAAACCTCTTGCCATTTCTCCATTTTGCTATAAATGCCATGTTACTGCTATTAGTATTTATACCTTCAAAAATAGCAGCATAAGTATGCTCATGTATTATTAATGTAGCAAAAATCAGATTTTCTTTTAAACTTTTTTCATCAAGGTGATTATATTCTTGTAAAGCAACTTTAATTCTTTCTTTAATTCTATTCAAACAGATCAATACCATACCAAGTTTCATTGATATAAAAATGTTCTGGATACCCATTAGATACAAACATATCTTTCAATTTTTGATTTAATTCACATGATGGTGGTAAATATACTCCAAATGGGTTTTGATAAAAAGATGATAATTTTACGCAGAAATAAGTGTTTTGAATATTAGTACACTCCTATTTTATTATCAATGCTTAATTTCTTTTATATGTTTTTTATTATATTCGAGTTAATGAGTCTGCAAAACTATACTAACACCAGTTAAATTTGTTAACCAAATCGACACCTCTATATTTAATAAATTTACGTTTTGTACTGCTGTTATTGTACCTTAATCTGATAAAGCTATTAAATTCTAAATTTCTTCATAATATATTAACTATTTTTGTCTTTTTTTAAACTTACCATGTGTAAAATTCATTACTTCTTTTTTATTAATTTTACTAATATTTAACTGATCTAATCCTGGAAAAGCCTTAATAATTCTTCTGTTTTTTATATTTTTATCCCAAAAACTTTCCAACGGATTTTTATAATAAATCTTCAAAATCTCTTTTAAATCCAAAATTTCAGTTACTGATTTTATCGTATCAATTATAAAATAAATAATAATTATTACAGCAAAAGAAAGCTTTAATGTAATTGACGCTGATCCAATATATTTTTCGCTGAATGGGTGAATTACATTAATTAAAATATAAGCTAATATCCCCCATAGTATAGAATATGTTAAACATATCCTCCCATGTAAATTTAAAAAATTGTTACTATAGTCCCACCATTTACGATTAAATATTTTTTCTAATATAAATCCAGTTATATATTCTAGTGTTGTAGTTAATAAAATAGCAACTAAAATTTTTAATGTTACAGATAGCGATTCCGGTTTAACAACATTACGCAAAAGTTCTTCAGAAAAAATAATTAACAAAGCTCCAAACCCGTAAATTGGACAAAAAGGACCATATAAAAATCCTCTATTAATGAATTTACGTTTATTGACACTTGCAAATACAGTTTCAAGACACCATCCAATAAAAGAATAAAAAGTAAAATATATTATTACATCAATCAAATATTCAATCATACTCACTATTTTCTCCTTATTTTATTTATCGTATAGTCTATTACAAAACCCTCAATTAAGAAATATTAAGGATTTGCAATCTTTTATTTGCAGGATATCCTACAGCCTTTATAGAATTATTTATTATCACAAAATACAAATCATAAAATGCATGTTCTACCTATATTGACAGTATTTTTATGCTTTTCTTTCCAAATCTCATCTGCAACTTTGCCCCACTCATTAGCATAGTAAGATAATTTTTCAGCAAATTCATCTATTGTTTCATCATCGTTTAATTGAGTTGAATATGCATTGGATTCATGAACCATTTCTCTTAAAGCTTCAGGATTATCGATTAATGGACAAGGTCTTAATTGGTTTTCATTGAACGGTTGTCTCTTTCTATAAGCCTTAAACAACGGAGATTGAAGAACCTCTAAAAGCGAATGATCTTTAATATTCATATTTGAGTAATGAACAAAAGCACACGGTTCGCAATCTCCATTTGCATTAATATGGAAATATCTTCTACCTCCTGCTATACAGCCATGAGAAAATTCACCATCATTCCAAAAATCTAATACAAAGATAGGATCCTTTGCTCTTATTTCATTGATCCTCTTCATCATAAATTTCCTTTGCTCCGGTGTTGCCATAAAATCTAAGTTGCTATCTTTGCCAACAGGAACATAGGTAAAATACCAGCCAAATCTACATCCCTTTTCAATCATAAGGTCGATATACTCTTGGGAAGCCACAACTTCTGTATTGTATCTATGATAAGTAGTTGAAAATCCAAATACACATCCTGCTTCTTTTAAAATATCCATCGCCTTCATTACTGCTTCAAAGGTTCCTTTTCCTCTTCTCATATCTGTTTCCTTTTCAAATCCCTCTATGCTAATAGCTAAAGCAAAATTCCCCACTCTCTGTATTTCCTTTGCCAATTCTTCATCTATTAATGTTCCATTGGTAAATGAAAGGAATGCACAATCGTCATGTTTTTCACACAATCTAATTATATCGTCCTTTCTGATTAGAGGTTCCCCACCTGAGAAAATGTACATATAAATTCCAAGTTGTTTCCCTTCAGTCACGATTCTGTCTAAAACTTCAAAACTTAAATTCCAAGGTTTATACATACCTGCCCAGCAACCAATACAATTTAAGTTACATGCAGAAGTTGGATCTATTAAAATAGCCCAAGGAATGTTGCAATCATATTTCTTTTCATTTTCAAGCTGCATAGGAATTCCAAAAAATGTTGCATTTAAAAAATAATTTATACCTATCTTTTCTCTAACATTTGGATGGGTCTCAGTTAAAAGTTTATAGGTATACTTATACCAATTGCTTTCTTTATCCTCTAAATATCTCTTTATTGAAGCTATATATTTTCTATCTTGTTCTCTGATAACTATTTTTTCAGCCCAATTTATCAGTTTAGGGATGTTCTTCTCAGGATCCTTTAAAACATACTTCATTGCTTCTTTTATTGCCGCTTCACCTAACCTTGTCCTTGCTAAATTCATTTAAAACCCCCCTTTACCCTTACTTTTTTTAATCTATTGCAAAACCCTTAAGTTAAGAAAAATTAAGGGTTTGCAGTCTTTCGTTTAAAGGATGTCCCTAGCCTTTGTAGAATTATAATACACAAACCATATTAGAGAAGGCATATCCTTACATACTAATCAATTGTCTCTTTTCAATATATACTCTGATTTAGTAGATCTAATAATTACTGAAAAACCTAAGCTTCTTAAACTCTTTGAAGCTTAACACTGATTTATCTAAAATAATCCCTCAATCCTTCTATAGCTACTACTATAAATCTACTGGGTGTCCTCGTAAGTAACTGCATTCGTTTATAATGGCTTGGCGTCTTTCGTCGTATTGATTTTTATGATTTACAAAATTCTTATCCTAACGGTGATTCCTCTACTGCTGAGTCTAAAGATGCTTTTGCAATCATTATAAATTCACTTAAAATTACTATTTTATATAAAAAAGAGAGACCAAAAATTTCATTAAAACCTAACCAATTTTTATTTCGATTAAATAAACCACGCCACTTCGGCACCTTCAACTAGATAAAGCTTGAACCTTCTTTACCCATTTGAGGATCAGCAAGTAATGTTCTTGCTAGTCCAATTGCATCTATTTTCTCCTTTCCCAATAGTAAATTCTCCAAACTTTGGATCCTCCATTCTTCCTGCACAAATAACAGGGAAATCAGCAAATTATTTAATACACTTACAATCCTCAAGATTACAGGTTTCTGGCATATAAACAGGTGGATGAGGTCAAAACCATGAATCACAGGTTTTCAGAAATAATAATTATATCGGACGTTCGTATTAAATACACCGACATAAATCATCAGTTTTTGTATAGCAATAAATTTTATCTGTAATTCAAAATCTTCTTAAGTGTATTAGTATCTTTTTTACTGTGGAATTTTTCTTTTATTTAAAACTTTAATAAGCTGTCCTTTATCATCCTTTTTAAACATTATTCAAATAAAATATGCATTGAATTTAATGCTTCAGGTAACGCATCTTCTTCACTATCTAATAATACCTGTATGGCAGTACCTAACATAGCTCCTAAAATCATTCTTGATAAAGATTTAGAAGAATATTCTTCTAGGCCTTTCATGCTAATATTATTTAATATATATTTTTCTATCATAGCTGCTAATTCTCTAAAAAGATTTATAATAAGACCTCTAAAGGAAACTGACCAAATTGCCATACTAATAAAATCACATAGTAATTTAAAAAGTTCTGAATTATACTTTAGCATATCACGAAAATAAATTATTAGTGAATTTAGTCTCGCTTGGGGTGTGCTTTCCTTTTTTAAACATTTATCAATCTCTAATAAATATTTCTGCGTCATCATCTTTATAACTTCTTTAAATAATCCTTCTTTATTTTTATAGTAGTAACTTAACTGACTTAAGGCAACTCCAGCTTCATCTGCTATATCTCTTAAAGATACATTTGCGTAACCCCTAGATGATATACAATTATATGCTGCTAATAATATCTTCTCAGATTGGTTTTGTTTATCTTTATCTATATTCATAATACACCACCCTTCATTTAATTAAGATATTACTTTATCATACATTTTCAGAATCTTGCACTTTTCTCATACTCAACCCGTTATTTTTATTGTAATCTTTTCTTTTTTCCACATTAGAATTATTTTTAATAATAAATTTATCCATGAATAATTGTTGAAATATTTGATATATATTGCCTACTATCCAATACAGTCCTAAACCAGCAGGTACAGTGAAAGAAATAATTCCCGTCATAATTGGAGCAAATAAATTCATACTCCTTTGCATAGAATTTTGAATTTGATTTTCATTTTTCTCTTGAGATTTCTGTGCTGAGTATTTTATGGATATATAAGTTGTAATTGCAGACAATATTGGTACTAATAATAAAGCCATATTTTCACTCATTTGATGGAGATTTGAACTTGGCACTAAGCCTAAATTTATTCCGAAAAAATTCATATTCACTATTTCATCTCTCTTCAACATCTGGCTCACATCTGATAACTTATCAAGATGTTTGCTATAGTAGTTTATTATACTTAAATCAGGCATATTCGCTATCTTATCTGGGCCCAACGGAATACTTTCAAACAACTTTTGAATAACATCAGGTGATTTTCTAAACATATATTTTAAAGGCTGGGATATTACATAATATAACGAAAATAAAATGGGCATTTGTATTAATAATGGTAGAAATCCGCTTGCAGGATTAATTTTATTTTCAGAATATAACTTCATTATTTCCTGATTTAGTTTCTCATTATCATTTTTATATTTTTTCTGTATTTCCTGCATTTGTGGTTGAATTTCATTTATTTTGGATATAGCTTTATACTGCTTAATATATAAAGGTAATAATAATGTCTTTATAATAATTGTTAATAAAATGATAGCCAATCCATAATTTTTAAATGCTAAAACTTCATATATAAATTTTAAAAGATAACCTATTGGAACCGCAATAAAATCTAACATTATTTTTCTTCCTTTCTTAATATCATATTTAACACGTTTTTAATCCTAAATGGATTCCAACTGACTTAATATACTTTTAATAAATTCTCTATTATTTACTTTAATGGATTCCATAAAGGCATAATATTTGTCTACAAAAGATACTATAAAAGATTCTTTGTATTTTGGCAATTTTAAAGTCAAAGGCCACATATGCTTTTCTATTATATCCTTTTCCATATCACTTAATTCAAAATACTTATTTGCATTTTCTAATGCTATAAAAGGATGAATAAATCCACGCAATCCATTTTGTGGCTTTGAAGTATGCCAGTCATATAAGAAAAAATCATGAAGCAAACCTCCTCTAGCGGCCGCTCGATAATTCAAGCCAAGTCGTTTACATATTAAATAGCTATTATAAGATACATAAATACTATGTTCTAAACACGATACATTACCATGTTGCATATATTGTTCCATGGATTTTACAACAGGATTATTAATCAAATCACTAACAATTTTTTTATATTCATCATCACTCTTGGGATCTATTTTTATTTTTAACTTTGAATTTATCAATTTTAACATTTAGTCTCCTCCTATTATTTCAATTATTATAACGACATCAAAATATAACCGCTAAGGTATTTTATACAAGTTCTTTATATGTTTTAAATCTTAAATCGGACGTTCGTTCTATAATGATATTAACACACAATTTTTAAACTGTCAATGATTAATCATCATAAAATAATTTCATCAATAAAAGAAGAAATCTAATAACGTTTTAACCTACTGTGAAAATTCTTCAGATTTCCTTTTAATATAAAAATCTAGTCAAAATGACACAACATCATCTCAACTGGCTATCAATATTTCAATTCAATTTCAAATTCAACCTCAGTTCCATCTAAAAAGTTACAACAATCTTCCTTCCACTTCTCCATAAAGTAATCCTTTTCTCCACAAGTGCAGTGAACTACCGCCACTTATAGAAGTGTCGGCTTCGTGGTCAAGGTAACTTCTGTTACCAGATTACCCACGCTCAAAGGGCTGTTCCTTCCCCAAAATACCATTTACATGGCTAATTTTAGTAAGTTTCTAGCCGCATTTATATCCCTATCATGGACAACACCACATTTGGGGCATACCCATTCTCTCAATGCTAAATTCTTTACATCAGGATTTTTATACCCACATTCGCTACATATTTGACTTGATGCATAATTTTGTGGTGCTATTATTATTTCTCTGCCATACCATCTTGCTTTATATTCTAACATCCTTCTAAATTCTGCCCATGATACTTCTGTTATTGCTTTTGCTAATTTATGATTTTGTTGCATATTTTTTACCTGTAAATCTTCTAAAACTATAACTTGGTTTTCGTTTATAATTTTAGAAGATAATTTGTGCAGAAAATCTTTCCTTTGATTTGATATTTTTTCGTGGAGTTTAGCAAGCTTTTGTCTTGTTCTTTCATAGTTTTTACTTTGCTTCTGCTTTCTTGATAATGATTTTTGTATAATTTTAATTCTTTTTTCTGTTTTTCTTAACCATTTTGGATTTTCTACCTTTGTTCCATCAGATAAAATAACAAATTCTTTAATGCCTAAATCTATACCTACTTTTTTATCTATTTTAGGTAATTCTTTAATTTCTTCTTCTACAAGTATAGAAGCATAATATTTGCCTGTTGGTGTTTTTGATATAGTTACAGATTTGATTTTTCCTTCAAATTATCTGTGTTGTTTTATTTTTATTTTTGTCTTTAACTTTGGAATTTTTAGATAACCACCTTCAAGTGTTACTGTTCCATATTGATTATTTGTAGTATAAGACTGGTAACCTTTCTTTTTCTTGAACTTTGGAAATCCTATTTTTTTATCTCTAAAGAAATTTTTATATGCTTTTTCTAAATTAAGTTGTGCGTTGGAAAGTGCAAGACTATCTACTTCTTTCAGAAAAGAATATTCTTTTTTATATTTTGCAGGTGTATTGTTTAGCATTTCTCCTGTTTGCTTATAATGTTCTATTTTGTCATGTAGCATTTTGTTGTATATAAATCTTACACAACCAAATACTTTAGCAAAATACTCTTCTTGTTCTTTTGTCGGATATATCCTATATTTATAAGCTTTTAGCAAAGTTACACATCCTTCCCTTGCTTTTCTATATATTTTTTAATTACTTCCATTGACACCCCACCTATTGTAAGTAAACAGTAACTTCTTGACCAAAAGTATTCTTTCCATAATTGCTCTTTTATTTTAGGATATTCTTTCTTTATCAATCTTGATGAAGCACTTTTATATGCATTTATAAACTTAGACAACTCTGTATTAGGATGTGCTTTGAATAATATATGGATATGGTCT
>NZ_JAIHAO010000015.1:0-41619 GCF_020054765.1 Caloramator sp.
CACAGGACGTGCCGAGCCGAGCGGCCATCAGGACGATGGCATCGCGAGGGTAGGACTTTTTCAAACAAAGAAAAGCTTAGAATTGCTTGGCGAAATGAAGGGATGCCAAGAAATCCTTCATGGGGCTAATCAATATATAACTTTTTCAGCAGCTTGAGAGTTGCCTTTGGGCAACTTTTTGCTTTCTAATTGATGATTTCACATTTATGGTATAAAATAGATTTATGCCAAAATAAATACTTGTGAGGTTGGTGTAATAGATGATTACTTTTGTTACAAATAATGAAAGAGAAACATTTGAATTAGGATATAAAATAGGTACTAAGTTAAAAAAAGGAGATGTAATCTCATTAAATGGTGACTTAGGTGCAGGCAAAACACATCTTACAAAGGGTATAGCAGCAGGACTTGGAGTGGATGATTATATCACAAGCCCCACCTTTACAATAGTAAATGAATATATGGGAAGGCTACCCTTCTATCATTTTGATGTATACAGGATAGATGACATATATGAAATGTATGAGATAGGTTTTGATGAATATCTCTATGGCGATGGTGTTTGTGTTGTAGAATGGGGAGATATGGTAGAGGAGCTTCTTCCTAAGAATAAAATATATATATACATAAAAAAGTTAGATGATAGCATAAGAGAAGTACAAATAAATGGATTGGAAGGTGAAGTGTAATGAAGGTTTTAGCAATGGATACGTCATCAAGCGTTGCAACTGTAGCTATTGTATCTAATGATAAGGTTGAGGGTGAAATATATCTAAACCACAAGATGCAACATTCAGTAATACTTTTTCCAATGATAGAAAAGCTTCTTGAGATTACAGAAAACAGTCTTCAGGATATAGATATAATTGCTGTATCAGGAGGGCCAGGTTCCTTTACGGGACTTAGAATTGGTGTTGCAGCAGCAAAGGGAATGGTTCAGGGTTCAAATAAAACCTTTATAACAGTTTCAAGCCTTGAGGCAATGGCATATCAGCAGGGCTATTTTGATGGTGTAATCTGTCCTATTATGGATGCACTAAGGGATAATGTATATACTGCAGTTTATGAGTTTAAAGATGGAGAATTAATAAATACAATGCCTATAGATGCACTGCATATAGATGAACTATTAGATAAGCTTGAAGAATACAGTAAAATTTTATTCTGTGGAGATGCAGTTTCAATACATATAGGAAGAATTAAAGATAGATTAAAGGATAAGGCTTTTTTTTCAACACAAAATAATATGCTTCCAAGGGCATCAAGTATAGGAGAGATTGCACTTAAAAAATATAGTAAAGGTGAAATATCAGATATTTATACCTTCAGTCCTTTATATATAAGAAAATCTCAGGCAGAAAGGGAATATGAAAAGAGGACAGGTGAGAAGATTGAGTGAATATATTATAGAAGATATGAAATTAGAAGATATTGATGGAGTTTATGAGGTTGAAGTTTTGAGCTTTAAAACTCCCTGGAGTAAAGAGGCATTTCAAACAGAACTTACAAGAAATAGCTGTGCTGTTTATAAGGTTTTAAAATATAGGGGTAAAGTAATAGGATATGCTGGTATGTGGTGTATGATTGATGAGGGACATATTACAAACATAGCAGTTCATCCTGAGTTTAGAGGAGCTGGACTTGGTGAAAAATTAGTAGATGTCTTGATTGATGAGGCAAAAAAGAGAAATGTTAATGCGATGACCCTTGAAGTTAGAGTATCAAACCTACCTGCTATAAATTTATATAAAAAAAAGGGATTTACCTGTGTTGCAACAAGAAAGGGCTATTATCAAGACACAGGAGAAGATGCCTACATTATGTGGAAGTATAATTTAGACAAAATTTGATTTTTTGGGGGGATAAAATGAAAATAAATGGAGTAGATATAAAAACACTTGAGGTTCCTTTAGAAAAGCCCTTTAAAACTGCCTTAAGAGAGGTTACTACATTAAAAACATACATAATAGAACTTTACACTGATGATGGGAATATAGGATATGGTGAAGCGGCATCAACACCAGTTATAACTGGTGATTTAGAGGGAAATATAAAAGATGCAGTGTTTAATTATATATTTCCCTCTATAAAGGGAATGGATGTTGAAGAGATAGAAAACATAATGTATAGAATAAATAAATGCCTAATAAAAAATACAAGTGCAAAGGCAGCAGTTGATATGGCAGTTTATGATTTGTTTGCAAAAATGTGCAAAAAGCCTTTATATGTTATTTTAGGTGGTGCAAGAACTGAAGTTGAAACAGATATAACAGTTAGTGTTAAAGAACCTAAGGATATGGCAGAGGATGCAGAGGAGTACGTTTCAAGAGGTTTTAATACCCTAAAGATTAAAGTTGGAATCGACAGTGAACTTGACATAAAGAGAGTTAAGGCAATTATAGACTCTGTTCCAAAGGATATAAATATAAGACTCGATGCAAACCAGGGATGGAGTGCAAAAGAGGCGGTTAGAACCATTAGAAAAATGGAGGATATGGGACTTGATATAGAGCTGATTGAGCAGCCTGTACCATACTATGATATAGAAGGCTTGAAATATGTAACCGACAATACATATATACCTATTATGGCAGATGAATCTTTATTTTCACTTCAAGATGCAGTGAGACTTTTATCAAATAGAGCCTGCGACATATTAAATATAAAGCTTATGAAGTGTGGAGGGCTCTATAATGCACAAAAAATATTATCTATTGCAGAAGCCTATGGTGTTGAATGTATGATAGGTAGTATGATGGAAAGTAGCGTTGGGATAACCTTTGCAGCATCCCTTGCCTGTGGAAGGCTTGGAATAAAAAAGGTTGATTTAGATGCGGCTCTTCTTTTGAAGGAAAACAGGGTTGATGGAGGAATAGAGTATCATAAAAACATAATAAAGATGTCAAAGGGAGTAGGCTCTGGAATTAAGGGAATAAGATACTAAGGTTTGAGGTGAATTTGGTGAAGAGCATAAAAATAATACCTAAAAGGTTAAAGGGGTGCGTAGAAATACCACCCTCTAAAAGTATAAGTCATAGGGCAATAATATGTGCTTCTTTGGCAGATGGAATGAGTAAAGTAGATAATATAGTCTTTTCTGATGATATTATAGCAACGCTTGAGGCTGTTAAGGCCTTTGGTGTTCAATATGAGATAGATTTAAAAGGTGAAATCAGCAATCTTTTGATTAAAGGAAAGGATAAATTGAATTTAATAAAGAATGAAATAGACTGTAGGGAATCAGGGTCAACTTTAAGATTTTTAATTCCTATTTGTCTTTTGCAGGATGGGGAGGTTACCTTTACAGGTCGTGGTAAATTAGTTGAAAGACCTCTTCATGTTTTTTATAAAATATTTAGAGAGCAGGGGATTAAGTATAAAAATAAGGATGGAAGGCTTCCTCTTACTGTAAAGGGAACTTTAAAGAGTGGACTTTATGAAGTTGCTGGGAATATAAGTTCGCAGTTTATTTCAGGACTTTTGTTTGCACTACCCCTTCTTGATGGAGATTCTAAAATAGTTATAACAACCCATCTTGAATCGAGGGGCTATGTGGATTTGACTTTGGACGCTTTAAATAGTTTTGGAGTAGATGTAATAAATAATGACTACAGGGAGTTTTATATAAAAGGAGGTCAAAGATATATACCTACAGATTATAAGGTTGAGGGCGACTATTCACAGGCAGCCTTTTGGCTTGCTGCAGGAATTTTAGGAGAAGAAGTTAAGTGCAGAGGTTTGAATATAAATTCACTTCAGGGCGATAGGGTAATATTAGATATCATAAATAGGATGAAGGGAAATATTACTGTTAATAGAGACTATATAACAGCTAAAAATTCCATAACAGAGGGTGCAGATATAGATGTATCCCAGTGTCCTGATTTAACTCCGATTTTAGCAACACTTGCAGCCTTAAGTAGAGGAACAACAAGAATAATAAATGCTAAAAGATTAAGAATAAAGGAATCTGATAGGTTAAAGGCAATTGCAACAGAATTAAATAAATTAGGTGCAGATGTCGAAGAGTTTGATGATGGACTCCTAATAAAAGGTAAAGAAACATTAGAGGGCGGTGTTGTGGATAGCTGGAATGACCATAGAATAGCTATGTCACTTGCGGTTGCTTCAATTAGATGTAGAGAGCCTGTTATTATACATAATTTTGAAGCGGTAAAGAAATCCTACCCAAATTTCTTTGACCACTTTATAAAATTAGGTGGTGAAGTGTATGAGTAGTATGTGGGGAAAAAATATAAAGATATCATTATTTGGAGAATCCCACGGAGAAGCAATAGGTGTTATAATAGATGGATTACCAGCAGGATTAGAGCTTGATTTTGATTTTATTAAAGAAGAAATGTCAAGAAGAAAACCGGGTAGAAGTAGTATTTCTACTCCAAGAAGAGAAGAGGATGAAATAAAAATATTAAGTGGCCTTTTTAATGGAAGAACAACTGGTACACCCCTTTGTTGTATTATTCAAAACGAAAATAAAAAATCTACTGATTATGAAAAAACTAAGAACATTTTAAGACCAGGACACGCTGATTATACGGGATTTATTAAATACAGAGGTTTTAATGATTATAGAGGTGGAGGACATTTTTCAGGCAGATTAACAGCCCCAATCGTTTTTGTAGGGGCAATAGCAAAAACAATTTTAAAAAAGAAGGGAATAATAGTTGGTGCACATATAAAGAGCATAAAGGACATAGAGGATATAAGTTTTGACTACTGTAACATAGAAGAAGAAACATTTAAGTCTCTAAAGTATAAAGAATTTGCTGTTTTAGACGATGAAGCAGGGCAAAAAATGAAGCAGGCAATTTTAGATGCAAAGAAAAATGGAGATTCATTAGGTGGAATAATTGAAGCTGCAGTAGTAAACGTAGAGGCTGGTTTAGGTTCTCCATTTTTTGATTCTGTTGAATCAAAATTATCCCAACTTCTATTTTCAATACCTGCAGTAAAGGGAGTTGAGTTTGGGGAAGGTTTTAATATAACAAAAATGACAGGTTCAGAGGCAAATGATGAGTTTATTATAGATAATGGAGAAATTAAAACAAAAAAGAATAATAACGGTGGAATTTTAGGTGGAATTACAAATGGAATGCCTATAGTTTTTAGGGTTGCTGTAAAGCCTACTCCATCAATATTGAAGGAACAGGATACGGTGGACATAAGTTTAATGCAAAATGTAAAGTTAAAGGTTGAAGGAAGGCACGATGCCTGTATTGTACCTCGTGCTGTTCCAGTAGTTGAGGCTGTAGCGGCAATAGTTATTTTAGACTTACTTATTGAAAAGGATGGATATTTATGGATGGTTTAAAAAATATATATGGTTTAATAGGAGAGAAACTTTCCCACAGTTACTCTCCTATTATTCATAATGAAATATTAAAAAGGATAAATATTGACGGTGAATATGTTTTATTTGAAGTAGAAAGAGGTAGATTAAAGGAAAAAATAAATGAGCTAAAATATAAAGTAAAAGGATTAAATGTCACTATTCCCTATAAAGTCGAAGTAGTGGAGTTTTTAGATGAGGTATCGGAGGAGGCAAAAAAGATAGGGGCTATTAATACAATAGATTTTAAGGATAATTTATTGGTAGGATATAATACAGACTACTATGGCTTTAAGGCTATGCTTGATGTTTTTAATATAGATATAAAGAATAAAGGGGCTGTAGTATTAGGAAGTGGAGGAGCCTCAAAGGCAGTAATCCACAGCCTTTTAGATAATGGAATAGGCGAAGTAGTTTTAGTAAGTAGAGATAAGATAAGGGTAGAGGGTAGATTTAAAGGAATAAAATGTATAGATTATAGTGAACTAAAACATCTTCGTAATTATGATTACATAATAAACTGTACACCTGTTGGAATGTACCCTAATATAGATTTTTCACCTGTTGATAAAGATATTCTTCAAAATTATAGTGTAGCAATTGACTTAATTTACAATCCAACCAAAACATTATTCTTAAAAAAGGCAGAAGAAATAGGAATTAAGGCTGTAAATGGGTTGTATATGCTTGTAGCACAGGCTGTAAAATCTGAAGAGATTTGGAATGGAGTTAATATAGATAAAGAATATGTTTTTAACATATTTACAATTATAAAAAATAACATAGAACACAAAGATTAAAACGCAATAAAAGAAGAAATATACTGAAATTTATATACCATACATATGTACAGCATATTGACAAATATAGTAATATATAATAAAATAAAGGTAACAAATTATTAACATATTTAAATTTGTTTTTTAATTAACAAATAGTTTTGAAAGGGGGATTTATGTGAAGACAAGAAACAACAAAACTATCTTACTTACTTTATTATCAATTATCATAATTTTTGGAGCAGGGTACTTTGTATACCGAAAAATGTTTGGTGTTCGTAAAGTCTCTGTTGATAATTCTCAACAAGGTCAAAAGATACAAAAGTATGCAAATCCAAATGCATTTATCACTCCAAAGCAACTTAAAGATCTAATGGATAAGAATGAAAATGTTATAGTAATAGGTGCACTTAATCCTTCAAAGGGAGACAAACCAATATCAGGTTCATTTACAATATGGAGACCAGATTATTCAGCAAAAAACGGAACATATGAATATGAAGGAATGAGAAATACAGTTCAAGAAATGGAAGAACTTCTATCAAAGTTTGGTGCTACTCCAGATTCAACAATAGTTGTTTATGCATCAAATCAACATCATGATGCTGCAAGATTATGGTGGCAAATCAAATTGTTAGGACATAAGGATGTACGTTATTTAGATGGTGGATTAAATGCTTGGATAGGTGCAGGTTATCCAACAGGTAATGCTAATCCAAATGTAAAACCATCAAACTACAAAGCACCAAATCCATCAGAAGCATCACTTGCTAAATTTGATGATGTTGCAAATGCAATTGGAAAAGATAATGTTGTTATTATAGATACAAGAGCAAAAGATGAAGAACAAGGAACAAAAACATTAAAAGGTGCATTTGGACCAGGTAAGATAGCTGGTGCTGAGTGGATTGAATGGACAAATGCAGTGAATGAAGATACAACTTTAAAATCAATAGATGAATTAAAGAAGATATATGGTCATCTTGAAAATAAAGAAATAATTACATACTGTCAATCAGGTGTGCGTAGTGCACATACGTATCTTGTTCTAACTCAGGCTTTAGGATTTAAGAATGTAAAGAATTATGATGGATCTTGGATAGAATGGAGTTATGAACATTATCAAAAGAATAATCCAGCAGCAAAAATTGAAAATGGTCAATAGTATTTAATTGTAACCTAACCAGATTTTATATAAACTGGTTAGGTTAATTAATATAATTAAAAATTACTATATTCATAAAGAAAGGATGATTTCGTTGAATAAAGTTAACTTTAGTATCAATGTTATTAATGATGCTAAAAAGGTAATAAATGAATGTATGGGACTGGAAGATGCATATTGTAAAAGTAGATGTCCTATGGGAACAGATGTTAAGAAATATGTAAATTTAATAGCAGAAAAGAAATATGATGAGGCTATAAAGGTTATAAGAGAGAAATTGTTTTTACCTCAAACTTTAGGTAGAATCTGTGCACACCCATGTGAGAAGGAGTGTAGAAGAGGGAAGGAATTTAATGAACCAATTGCAATTGCAGCATTAAAACGTTATGTTGCTGAAAAAGCTGATGATGAATCAAAATGGGATACTAATGTAGGACAAGCAACAGGTAAAAAAGTGGCAATTGTAGGAGCGGGTCCAGCAGGAGCACAAGCAGCAATAGATCTTAGAAAAAAAGGACATCAGGTTGTTATCTATGAAAAGTTAAATGTTCTTGGTGGAATGATGAGAGTAGGAATTCCAGAGTATAGATTGCCAAGACATATAATAGATCATGAGTATAGCTATTTAACAAAGCTTGGTGTAGAATTTAAATTAGGTGTTGAAGTAGGAAAAGATATCGAATTTAAAGAATTGATAGAAAAGTATGATGCAGTCTTAGTTGCACATGGGGCACATAAAGGTAATATAATTCCTATTCCAGGGCATAAAGCAGAAGGAGTTTTTGCAGCTACTGAATATCTAAAGGAAATAAGTTTAACAAGGGCTTTCTCGAGACCAGTTAATAAAGTTATGATAATTGGTGGAGGAGACGTTGCAATGGACTGTGCCCGTTCTTCGTGGAGAATTGGTGCAAAAGAGGTATATCAATGTTCGTTAGAGGATATGAATACACTACCTGCCTCAAAGGAAGAAGTGCAAGAAGCATTAGAGGAGGGAGTTATTTTTAATGCTGGATGGGGTCCAATTGAAATAATTGAAGAAAAAGGTAAAGTAGTAGCAATAAAGATACAAAAGGTAAAATCGATATTCGATGCTGAAGGACGTTTTAATCCACAATATGAAGGAGAAATTAAAATTATTGAAGTCGATACAGTTATTATGGCAACAGGTCAACTTGTTGAGGACATAACAGGTGGTATGTTAAAACAAGTGGGTGGAGGAAGATATTTAGTTGATAAGGATACTCTTTCAACAGAAATAGACAAAGTATTTGTAGCAGGTGATGCAGCTGGTGGTAGAATAGTAGTTGAAGCAATGGCACTTGGACGAAAAGCAGCAATTAGTATTGATAGATTCTTAAATAAAAAGAGCCTAACAGAAGATAGAGATTTTACAAAGGAATGGTTCCACGAGACTAAATTAGATATTCCTTTACCTGAAGGAACAGAAGATATTCCAAGGCTTCACACAAATATGCGTCCTGCTGAGGAAAGAAAGAGGGACTTTGATCAAGTTGATTTAGGATTTACAGAAGAACAAGCAATAAATGAGGCTTCACGTTGTTTAAAATGTGAATGTAAATTATGTATGAAAGAATGTGTTATGATGAATGAATTTGGAAGTTGTCCTAAGGAAATCTTAGAACCATTAGCAAAAGAAGGAGAATTAGAACCTATAATTGCATATTCATGTAATGGTTGTGATAATTGTACAATTGTTTGTCCAAAACAATTACCAATGAAGAACATATTTATAGCTTCACGTAAAGACTTTGTAAAGGCAAATGACGGAGAATCCCCAATGAAGGGACATGCAGCAATAAAAATGCATCAATTGTTAGGATTTAGCAAATTATTTACAACTAAAGTTCATGGAGGTAATAAAAATGGTAATAAAAATAGATAAAAATAAATGTTATGGATTTATGCCAGGTTGTAGTTTACCATCCTATAGCCCAGAAGCTGTTAAGAAGACGGTGGAGTATTTAAACACTGTATTTCCTAAGTTTGCAGCTATACAAAAATGTTGTGGAAAACCTACTAAGGCAATTGGGCAATATGAACTTTTCAAAGAAAGATTTGCGAGCTTACAAAAAGATATGGATGAATTACAAATCGATGAAATGATAGTTGCTTGCCAAAGCTGTAAGCTAACATTTGATGAAACAAGCCCTACCCCAACTCACTCTTTATGGGAATTATTACCAATAATTGGGCTTCCTGAACACGTGAGAGGAAAAGCTAAGGATAGTGATGTTATATTTACTATACATGATTCTTGTTCAACAAGACATATGAAGGAACTTCAAGATGGTATTAGATGGATATTGGATGAACTGGGATACAAATATATAGAATCAAAGTATTCACGTGAAAATACAAGATGCTGTGGTTTTGGAGGTATGGTAGTTCCAGCTAATCCTGATGTTGCTAAAAAGGTAATGAAAAGACGTGTAGAAACATTAGATAGTGAATATATAGTTACCTATTGTGCAGCCTGTCGTTCTTCAATTATGCAGGCAGGAGCAAAAGCTTGGCATATATTAGACTTAATATGGGGACCTGTAGTATATTCTAAAGACAATCCGCCAAGTGATGTTTTATCATCTCCAGTTAAAGCTTGGATAAATAGATATAAGTCTAAAAGATATATAAAGAAATCTGTTAAATAAAGGAGGTATAAATATGAAAAAGAAATTCAAACCATTATTATTATTAGTTATTTTAGGTGCTGTATTTTTTATTATATATAAGACTGGTTTCATAGAAACACTTAAGGATTTAAACAAATTTAGAAGTTTAATCGAAGATGCAGGGGCTTTAGGTTATATAATATATGTATTAGTTTTTATAATTACTGCTGTATTTTCACTGCCAGCAAGTGTTGTTACAATTAGTGGAGGTATAGTTTTTGGACCAATATTAGGAGCACTACTTGCCTTAGTAGGTGCAACTATAGGAGCAGTAGCTGCATTTTTAGTAGCACGTTATTTAGCAAGAGGATTTATAGTTGAAAAATTTGGAGAAAATCCAATATTCAAAAAGATAGAGGCAGGCGTTGAAAAGAACGGAAGAGACTTCTTAATTTTAACTCGTTTAGTTCCAATCTTTCCTTACAACATTCAAAATTATGCCTATGGTGTAACAAACATTGATTTATTTACTTATACTATTATTTCGTTTATAACAATGGCACCTGGTGCATTTGTATATGCGTATATGGCAGGTGAAATCGCAACTAAGGGTGTTACCACATCATTCTTTATTAAGTTGGTCATAGCAGGATTAGTATTGTTTGGAGTAGCACAAATACCAAAATTCTTTGCAAAAAAGAAAGGAATTGATATTGAATCACTAAAGTCAGATAAATAGGAGTGAATTACATGAAGATTAAATTTAAATTGATATCTGGTATACTGGCATCAATTCTTTTACTTAGTAGTGGATGTTCTAAAAAACAAATTGAACAAGATTTAAGCAATAAATCTTGGGATGAAATAGAAAAACTTGCAAGTGGTACAAAGGTGACTTTTTATGGATGGGGTGGAGATGAAAATATTAACAGATGGTTAGATAATTCAGTTGCAAAAGAATTAAAGGAAAAGTATAATATAACATTAGAAAGAGTACCAATGTTGCCCAATGAGTATCTACCTAAATTACTTAATGAGAAACAAATTAATGCTAAAGGTACAATTGATATTGTATGGATTAATGGAGAAAATTTCTTTAATGCTAAACAACAAGGATTGTTGTATGGTCCATTTACGGACAAACTACCAAACTTTCAAAAGTATATAAATAAAAATTCGCCAGATGTTATATATGATTTTGGACATCCTGTTGAAGGATTTGAGTCACCTTATGGAAAGGCACAATTAGTGCTTATAGGAGAAACGTCAAAAATTGATTTTCTTCCAAAAGATTACCGTGAATTTATGGAACTTGCAAAAAAATATCCAGGAAAGATAACTTACCCAAATGTTACAGACTTTACAGGAAGTGCTTTTGTTAGAAACATTATATATGATATAGTTGGTTATGAAGTGTTTTTGAATCTTGAGGCGGATAAAGAAAAAGTTAGGGAGGCAATACAACCAGCACTTGACTATTTTGTTCAGTTAAAACCTTATTTATGGCGTCAAGGAAAAACATATCCGTCTACATTGGCACAGTTGGACAATATGTTTTCTGATGGTGAGGTTTATATTACAATGAACTATACTCCCTTTCATGTAGGAACAAAAATAAAAGAGGGTGTATTTCCAAAAACATCCAAGTCATTCCTTTTTGAAAAAGGAACTATAGGAAATACACACTTTTTAGCTATACCATTTAATGCTCCAAATAAAGCGGCTGCAATGGTTGTAATAAATCATATTTTATCTCCAGAAGTTCAAGCATCTAAATTTAATCCTAAGGTATGGGGAGATTTACCAGTAGTTGAATATCAATTATTAAATGAAGAACAAAAAAATATGTTCAATACTATTGATTTAGGAGAAGGTGTACTACCAGTAGAAACTTTATTAAAGCACCGTGTACCAGAAATGCGTGCAGAACTTGTTCCAATAATAGAAACCCTATGGAGGGAAGTTGTATTAGGAGATGAATAGATTAGTTAAAAAATTAATTCCATATATCTTATTATTACCTGTTTTGTTATTTATTGTAGGAATATTTTTAGTTGGTATTGGGCTGGGGCTTTTACAAAGCCTCGGCTATTTTCCTGCAATAGGGTTAAAAAAAATAACATTTGAATATTATAAAAACATTTTATTAAATCCAGGTTTTCTAAAATCATTAAGATTTAGTTTTTATACTTCTTTTATTTCATCTACAGTGGCGATGTTTTTAGGTATATTATTGGCATATCTTTTAGTTAAGTATAATACAAAAAAAAGATGGGGTTTTGACAATTTATATAGTGTACCTATAATAGTTCCACATACTATTGCAGCATTATTGGTTTTTATATTATTTACACAGAGTGGATGGATTCCAAGGATTTTATATCATCTAAATATTATTAATAGTATGGAAGATTTTTATCCTTTAGTATTTGATGATAAAGGTATTGGTATTATAATGGCGTATGTGTGGAAGGGCTTACCGTTTATTTGTTTGATATCCTATGATGTTATGAAGAAAGTAGATGAAAAATATACTAAAATAGCTATTAATTTGGGTGCTACATCTTTTAAAGCATTTTGGAATATAGTTTTACCGCTATCTTTACCAACTATTATAATGGGCTTTATAATATTGTTTACATTTTCATTTGGTGCTTTTGAAATTCCATATCTTTTAGGACCATCAAATCCAAGAGCTTTGCCTATATCGGCATATATATATTATAAAAGTGTAGATTTACTTCAACGACCATATGCTATGGTGATAAATATATGTATAACTTGCTTTTCATTAATTATGGTTGTATTTTATTTATTAGTTTATCAATTGATAAAAAAATATAAGTGATATAATGAAAATGAAAGAGTGTTATTATGAGGTTAGGTAATATATTAAAAAATACAATAATTTTTATTTTGATAATGCCTTTGCTAATTATGATTATTTGGAGTATTTCGACTTCTTGGCCTTGGCCGAGTTTATTTCCTAAATCATTTACGTTAAGGGCATACCATTATATATTAGAACCTTCAACTAGGATTTTAAAAATTTTACTTACAAGTGTAACATTGTCAATTATTGTTACTCTTTTAACACTGCTAATTAGTGTTCCAGCAGCAAAAGCAATTGCTTTTTATGATTTTAAGGGAAAGAAAATAATAAAAATTTTATTATTACTCCCACTATTGGTTCCTATTCTAACTGTAGCAATGGGAATACATTTACTATTTTGTCATATAGGTTTAGCAAATACCTATTTAGGAGTTATTTTAATACACGTAATTCCGGGTATACCATATGGCGTAAAGATTTTGCTTAATATATTTGAACTTTATGGTAATAAGATGGAATTGCAGGCCAGAACATTGGGAGCAAATAATTTGCAAGTTTTAAGATATATTACAATACCATTGATAAAACCAGGATTGATTATTGCAGGTAGTATTATATATATTATGTCGTTTACACAATATTTCATTACCTTCTTAATTGGCGGAGGAAGGATAGTAACATATGCTATGATTCTTTTTCCTTTTGTAGAATCAGGAGATAGGACAATGGCTGCAGCATTGAGTGTTGTATTTATCCTTTCGATAACATTTGTTCTTTTTATTTCTGAAAAGATAGTAGGAAATTTTTATGAAAATAGCAGTAGATACTATGTTTGATTAGAGTGAGGTAGGTATGGCTAAGATTAGGTTATTAAATGTCAGTAAGTCATATGACGACAAAAAAATATTAAAAAATATAAACCTAACTATTAATCAAGGAGAATTTGTTACTTTACTTGGTCCAAGTGGTTCAGGTAAAACAACTATATTGCATGGAATTGCAGGAATTATACCCTTTGATAGTGGAGAAATTTTATTTGACGATGAGCTAATAAATGATGTTCCTATAGAAAAAAGGAATGCAGTTTTAGTAGATCAAAATCTATTATTATTTCCACATATGACAGTATATTCTAATATAGCATTTGGTTTAAAAATGAAAAAGGTAGACAAGAAGATAATAGATGAAAAAGTTTACTATCTTATAGATTTAATGGGACTTAAAGGTCATGAGAAAAAATATCCTAATGAATTATCAGGTGGACAAATGCAGAGGGTTTCTATTGCAAGAGCATTAGCAATAGAACCAAAGGTTCTACTATTAGATGAACCTTTTTCTAAGCTTGATATTGTACTAAGAAAAAGCATGCAGGAATTTGTGAAAGATTTACATAATAAAATAGGATTCACAACAATTATGGTTACGCACGATAAAGAAGAGGCACTTTCAATGGCAGATAGAGTAGCAATATTGATAGACGGGGAAATAAAACAATATGATATACCTAAAAAAATATATGAACAACCAATATCAAAAGAAGTTGCAGATTTTTTTGGTTTAAGAAATTATTTTGAAGGTTATTTAGAAAATGGAATCTTTAGATGTGAGATTGGTGAATTTAAAATTAATGATGATTACAAAGGTAAAATTACTTTTGTATTTCGACCGGAACAAGTAATTATAGGTGATAAAAATGATTATAATATTAAAGGTGTTGTAAAGAAGAAGATCTATACTGGTGATAAGGTAAGTTATGTTATTAATATTTATGGTAAAGATATTTTATGTTCAGAACATGTATCTAAAAATTATCAAGTAGGTAATGAGATTAGTATTAAGTTAGATTTTGAGGATACCATATATTTCAAGTAATATTAACTTATTTTGATTGGGGGGATAATATGTTAGATACAAAGGCAAGGAATATAATACAACCTGTATTTGAAATAGTTGCGGATTTTTGCATAAGATTAAATTTATCAGCAAATAATATAACCGTTTTTGCGTTAATAGTTGGTATGATACCTTCATTACTTATACTTATAGATATGCCAAGAATATCAGTAGTAGTTGTATTATGGTTATCAGGTTTTTTAGATGCACTTGATGGAACTATTGCAAGAAAAACAAAAACATCATCAGCTTTTGGTACAGTTATGGATGTTACTTTTGATAGATTAGTTGAAATTTCATTGATTTTAGTACTTGCATATAAATATTCTTTAAATCCACTGGCATTTATTATTTTATCTTGTAGTATTATTTTATCAATGACAATATTTTTAACAGTAGGGGCGGTATCAAATAAGGTTAGCAATAAAAGTTTTTATTATCAGCCAGGTTTAGCAGAGAGAACAGAAGGTTTTATAATGTTTTCCTTGATGATTTTATTTATAAGATATTTAGATTTATTGGCATTGATTTTTGCAGCAATGATATTATTTACAGCACTTCAAAGATTTATAGAGGCGTACAATCAGTTAGAAAAAAATAAGTAAGTTAACAAAAAGGTCATCCATATAAGGAAGGCCTTTTTTCTTTAAATTAATAGTTTTAAATAACCATCAAGTAATAAACACATTGTTTATAAATATGCTAATACAACATTATATTGATAGAATGATATTGTAATATTGCGAATAAAGTAATAAGAACAAAAAATACTTTGATAATCAAAGAATATATACTCTACAGAACTTGATTTTAAGCTTTTAATCCAATAATATTATAATTAAATGTCTTAAGCCAAAAAAGAGTTTGATATAAAATAACATTGTGTTTAATTGGGGGTATATAAATGTATAAGATTTTAAACAAAAAGACTTTGGCAGAAAATATAATAATGTTTGAAGTAAAGGCACCAATGGTTGCAAAGTCTGCAAAACCTGGTCAGTTTGTTATTGTTAGAATAGATGAAAAGGGAGAAAGAATTCCTCTTACAATATGTGATTATGATAAGGATTTAGGCACTGTTACAATAGTCTTTCAGGTGGTTGGTGCTTCTACAAAGAAAATGTCAAAATTAAGCGAAGGAGAGTTTTTATTAGATTTCGCAGGGCCTCTTGGAAACCCATCTGAATTTGTTAGTTTAAATACTGATGAGCTTAAGAAGAAAAAGTTTCTCTTTGTAGCAGGGGGAGTAGGTACAGCACCAGTGTATCCCCAGGTTAAATATTTAAGAGAAAAGGGAATAGACTGTGATGTAGTTATAGGTACAAGAAATAAAGATTTAGTGATATTAAAGGATGAAATAGAAGCATTAGGATGCGGATTGTATATATGTACTGATGATGGAAGCTTAGGGCTTAAGGGGAGAGTTACTGATTTTATGAAAAAGCTATTTGATGAAGGTAATAGATATGATGAGGTTGTAGCAATTGGCCCAATGATTATGATGAAATTTGTATGTCTTCTTACAAAGGAATATAATATAAAAACTACAGTAAGTTTAAACTCAATAATGGTTGATGGAACTGGTATGTGTGGTGCCTGTAGAGTAACAGTTGGAGGTCAAACTAAATTTACGTGTACAGATGGGCCTGAATTTGATGGGCATTTAGTAGATTTTGATGAAGCAATAAATAGGCAGAATATGTTTAAGGATGAGGAAGTAAGAAGACTACATCATAGTAGAGAATGTAGCTGTTTTTAATGGAGGTTTTATCTATGGAAAGAGTTCCAGTTAGAGAATTAGATGCAAAGGAGAGAATAAAAAGCTTTAATGAAGTGTGCTTAGGTTATAGTGAAGAGGAGGCAATAAAGGAGGCCTCAAGGTGTTTAAACTGTAAAAATGCTAATTGTGTTAAAAAATGTCCTGTTGGAATTGATATACCAAAGTTTATCGATCACATTAAAAAGGGAGAGTTTAAAGAAGCAGCAGAGGTTATATTTATGTATAACAACCTCCCTTCCATTTGTGGAAGAGTATGTCCACAGGAAATTCAGTGCGAAGGTGGGTGTGTTCTTAAAAACAAGGGACAAGCAGTTGCAATAGGAAAACTGGAAAGGTTTGTTGGAGATTATGTATTAGAGAATAATTTAGATGTGGTAAAAAGAAAACCTATAAATGGTAAAAAGGTTGCTGTTGTTGGAAGTGGACCAGCGGGATTATCCTGTGCATCAACCCTTGCATCTTTAGGATATGAAGTTACTATATTTGAGGCACTTCACGAAGCAGGAGGTGTTTTGGTTTATGGAATTCCTGAATTCAGGCTTCCTAAGGAGAAGATTGTAAAAAGAGAGATAGAGAATCTAATAAAATTAGGTGTTCAAATTAAAACTAATGTAATAGTTGGAAGGACAGTAACGATAAATCAGCTTATGGATGAAATGGGATATGATGCAATATTTATAGGAACAGGAGCTGGGCTCCCAAAGTTTATGGAAATAAAGGGCGAAAATGCAAATGGTGTTTTTTCTGCAAATGAATTTTTAACAAGGGCAAATCTAATGCGAGCCTTTTTAGACGAGTATGATACACCTTTAAAGATAGGTAAAAAAGTGGCTGTTGTAGGTGGAGGAAATGTAGCAATGGATGCTGCAAGAACAGCAGTAAGACTTGGTGCAGAGGTTCACATTATATATAGGAGAACAGAGGAGGAAATGCCAGCAAGATTAGAAGAAATACATCACGCAAAGGAAGAAGGGGTAATATTTGATGTTTTAACAAATCCAGTTGAGATATTAAAAGATGATAAAGGCTGGGTAAAGGGGATGGTTCTTAGAAAAATGGAGTTAAAGGATGCTGATGAAACTGGACGTAGAACACCTGTTGAAATTGATGGTTCAGATTATATTGAGGAATTTGATACAGTAATTATGGCAATAGGAACAGTGCCTAACCCTATAATTACCTATACAACAAATGAAATAAAGATAAACAACAGAAAATGCATAATAGTTGAAGAGGAAACAGGAGAAACAACAATGAAGGGAGTATATGCTGGTGGAGATGCAGTAACTGGAGCAGCAACTGTGATACTTGCAATGGAGGCAGGCAAAAAAGCCGCCTATGCAATACACAAAAAGTGCCACCCAGGTGAAATGTTACATTTCCACTATATGTAAAAAATACCTGCAATTGTGACAGAAGCACCTTAATTTTAGTAAATAGTGATGAAGGTGATTCTAAAATTATCTATTTAATTTGCAGTATAGTAGACGAACCACATCTTAAGTGAAGTGAGTTTGCTTTTGAGATGTAAAGTTGAGATAATTCTCAATGAAAAGTTAAATATAAAAAACATTGTAAAATTGGTGCTGTAGAGTATTAATGTATTAACACTCTACAGCACTTTACATTTATAGGTAATTTTAATCAAAAATAGTTATTTATAAAAATTATCTATTTAACAAGTTGTGTAGAAATAAATTATACTAAAATTAGAAAATTCAAAAAAGGGGGATTAGTATGGGATCAAAAAAATCAATTATTATTAATGGCTTAATAGTAGGTTTATTGTCAGTTCTTCTTGTAAAGTATGGAAACCCTGTTAATATGGGTATTTGTATTGCTTGCTTTATAAGAGATACAGTAGGAGGACTTGGGTTACATAGGGCAGAGGTTGTTCAATATGTTAGACCTGAAATAATAGGTATAGTACTTGGTGCATTCCTTATGTCTTATGGTAAAAAGGAATTTCAATCAAGAGGAGGCTCATCACCTGTTACAAGATTTGTATTAGGATTTATAGTTATGGTTGGAGCACTAATGTTCTTAGGTTGTCCACTAAGAATGGTTTTAAGGCTTGCCGGAGGAGATTTAAATGCTTTATTTGGAATTATAGGATTTGTAGCAGGAATAGGTTTAGGAATAATATTTTTAAATAAAGGATTTACATTGAAAAGAACGTACAATCTAAACAAGGCAGAGGGTTTTATATTTCCAGCAATAAATATAGTGTTACTTGTATTACTGATTTCAGGTTCAGCGGTTTTAATCTTTAGTCAAAAGGGACCAGGTTCACAGCACGCACCAATTTTATTAGCACTTGCTGTTGGTTTAATTGTTGGTGTGTATGCACAAAGAACGAGGCTTTGTATGGTAGGTGGAATTAGAGATTTAATTTTATTTAAAGATTGGTATTTAATATCAGGATTCTTAGCAATATTTGTTGCAGCACTTTTAGGAAATATTGTCTTTGGATTTTTTAAATTAGGGTTTGTAGGTCAACCTGTTGCACATACTGATGGATTGTGGAACTTTTTGGGTATGGCCCTTGCAGGATTTGGTTCAGTTCTACTTGGTGGATGTCCTATGAGACAGTTAATATTAGCAGGAGAGGGTAATATAGATTCTGTAATTGCTGTCTTAGGTATGGCAGTTGGAGCTGCCTTTGCACATAATTTCAAACTTGCATCCAGTGCACAAGGTCCAACAGTAAATGGTAAAATTGCAGTTTTAATTGGATTTATAGTAGTGGCTTTAATTGGATATTTCAATATAGAAAGAAGTGTTGATTTTAAAGTGAAGGGGGATGTAAACATTGAAGGCTAATTTAGTAGATGCAAGAGGAAGATCGTGCCCAGAACCAGTTTTATTAACAAAAAAGGCACTCACTTTATACAAAGATGGGGTTGATGTTGTACTTGATAATTCAACTGCAAGAGAAAATATAAAAAGATTTGCAACCAACTTAGGATATAAAGTAAATGTTAAGGAAAACGGTCAAGACATATTTATAGAAATTAGAAAAGAGTGATTTTATGTATATTGTAACTTTTCATACACAATCAGCAGCTTTTATGTATAAAAGGCTTCTTGAACAAAACGGAATAGCTGTTGAACTTATGCCTACTCCTCGAAGGATAAGTTCAAGCTGTGGAATTTCCGCAAGGGTTTTTGATGAAGAGGCACTTAAATTTCTTATTGATGATTTAGATGGTATATATAGTGAAGAATTAAATTTAATAATAAAAAATGAATAACAAACTGAACCTTTGGTTAAATACCAAAGGTTATTTTTTAAAGGACTTTACGACGAAGCTAAAATTAGAGCAATAGACTTGATTAAAACTATATTGGATAATAATGTAGCTTAAAGTTGCTTTACCCTTAAATATATTGTTATAATAAATACTACTTACAATATAATTTTGGGGGTGGAAATATGTACAGCTATAAACCAAGTAGTGTATGTGCTGATGAAATATTATTTGATGTTAAGGATGGAAAAATCACTAATGTTGAATTTATTGGTGGATGCCCAGGTAATGCAATAGGCCTTGCAAACCTTCTTGAGGGTATGGAGGTAGAGGAGGCTATAAAAAGATTAAAGGGAGTAAGATGCGGAGCAAAAAACACATCCTGTCCAGATCAATTCGCAAAGGCACTTGAGGATATAATAAAAAATAGTCGCTAATTTTAGCGACTATTTTTATAACAGCTTGCACACAGTACAAAAAATACTATATAATAATAATAGATATTTAGAAGTTTGTCTAAATATCTAAAGGAGGTGGTTATATGAATTTGCCATTTAAAGCTTTATCAGACCCAACAAGAAGAAAAATAATTATGTTACTAAAGGAAAAGGATTTAACAGCAGGGGAGATAGCAGAACACTTTAATATGACAAAACCAAGTATTTCACATCATCTTAGCATACTAAAGCAGGCAGATTTAGTTTCTGATGAAAGAAAGGGACAAAACATATATTATTCTTTAAATACAACAGTATTCCAGGAACTTATAAATTGGTTTTTTGAAATCATAGATTATAATGAAGGGGTGAATAGAGATGAGAATAGGTGAAAAAATAAAAAAGGATTGGCCCATTTTATCTTTAATAGTTATTACCTTTATAATAAGTCTTATTTTATATCCTTATCTGCCAGATAAGGTTCCAAGTCATTGGAACATAAAAGGAGAAGTAGATGCCTATTCAAGCAAACTATTTGGGGTATTAATGATAAATTTAATGAATTTAGGACTGTATTTCTTATTTTTAATCCTTCCTAATCTTGACCCTAAAAAAGAAAACTATGTTAGGTTTTCCTCAGCCTATAATATAATTAGATATTTCCTGCACGTTTTTTTTGTAATTGTACAGCTAACCATAATATTTGCAGCTCTTGGATTTAAAATACAAGTAGATTTTATTATGACAATATCCGTTGCAATAATGTTTATATTATTTGGAAATGTTATGGGAAAAATTAAACACAACTATTTTGTTGGAATTAGGACTCCGTGGACGTTAGCAGATGAAAGGGTTTGGATTAAAACCCATAGATTTGCAGCACCTCTTTGGGTTATGTCTGGTTTTATTATGATTCTTGTATCCATTAAGGGTGGTATAACTGCATTCATAGTTTTAATTGTTGCAACGTTAATTAGTGCCTTTGTACCAATGATTTATAGTTATAATGTTTATAAGGAATTAAATAAGAAGTAGTTGGGTAAATCACCAACTACTTCTTAATTTTTGATTTCAACTCCGCCTAATATAGAAAAACATCTTACATAAAGTGTTTTTTCCTGTTCAGGACTAAAGAAGGTTTTATTATCCCATCCACCTAAGATAGGTATTCCAGTAACAACAACCTTACAATCCTTAGGCACCTTTAAATCTATTCCACCCATTATTGCAGTAGTAGTTATTTCGGCATAGCTGCCATCTATTTTACAATTCGTAAGATCAACTTCAGCACCACCTAATATACAAGTAATGCTTCCACCTTTAAATTTAGTAGCGGCATTAATAGTTTCAAGTGATGATAGTATTGTAAGATAATCTATAAAGTTGTCTTCTCTAAATTTGTTTTTTTTGTATTGGATACATTCTGTGAAAAAATAAGGGATATTCCTATTACAATTAATATTGTAGGCCATATATACTCTTTAAACTGGCCAGGAAGTAAATCAAGATGCCATACCTGAAGTATAATACCTACAACTAAAAAAGACATACCAGTTGCATTTATGCTCTTGTATTCTATAAATTTATAAATTCCATAGATAATAATCAAGGACGGCCAGTATTGCCTTATAAGTAAATTTATATCGATTATCTGTAATTGTGATAAAATTAGGAAGATACCAATTACAATTAGTAATAATCCCATTTTCTTTCTTCCATTCATTTTAACCCCTCCTTCCTTATAATTTATTATACTATAAAAAATTATATTTAGTAATAAAAATAAAATATTTACAATTATATAATATATTTAACAAAAATGGACAGCTATAAGTTTATGTGATAAAATTTATATATCATAAACTGTTTAACACGGGGTGTAACTATGATACCTACAGTTTCAAATGTTCAGTTTTCAAGTAATTTAAGAAATTTAGGTAATGCATCTCAGGATTTTTTAAATTTAGATTTAATATTAAGGGTTACAAAATCTCTTGAAGCCTCAATAGATGAATTTATTATGACCTATGATCCTAAAAAGTATTATAGGGGTATGAAGGGTATATCGACTAAAAATGTAGGTTTAAATATAAATATATATGCATAAAGGTACCTTAGTTAGGTACCTTTTTTAATAATATTCCACCTATAATAAATAAAATAATTACACTAAACACTCCATTGTTAGTTTTGCCTGTTAGCTGTGCAACAAGACCAACTAAAAATGGCCCCATTATAGCAGCAAACTTTCCAAATATGTTGTAAAAACCAAAGAATTCATTTGAACTTTCTTTTGGTACAAGCTTTCCAAAATATGAACGGCTAAGTGCCTGTATTCCACCTTGTGATGTTCCAACAAGCATTGCAAGTATCCAAAAGTCAACTGCAGTTTTTAAGAAGTATGCATAAACACAAATTCCAGTATAAATAGCTATTGCAACATAAAGCATAGTTTTAGTTGAGTATTTTTCTGAAAGCCTACCATATAGAATTGCAAAGGGGAAAGCTACAAATTGAGTAAGAAGAAGTATAATCAAAAGGCTTGTAGCACTAATACCTAAATCAGCACCATAGGATGTAGACATTTTTATAATAGTATCCACTCCATCTATATAGAAGAAATATGCTAAAAGGAATATAAAAAGAGGCTTGTGTTTCTTTATATCTTTAAATGTATTTATAATTCTTCTAAAACTTGCTGATATAGGATTTTTTTCAGGTTCTATAAAATATTTTTGCTTTACATTTTTAATCATAGGAATTGTAAAAATACCCCACCATATAGCAGTTATTACAAATGAAATCTTTGATGCAGTATATACGCTCAGTGGAATTTTATTAAACTGTGCTAATATTACAATAATCATACAAATTATAAAAGGGATTGTGCTTCCAATATATCCAAGTGCATAACCCATTGTAGATACCCTGTCCATTCTGTCTTCACTTGTTACATCAACTAAAAAGGCATCATAGAATATATTGGCCCCTGAAAAACCAACAACAGTGAAAAGATAAATTACAAGTAGAATAAACCACGCATTTTTTGTAGGAATTGCAAGTAAAGATGTAGAAATGATTCCAATTAAAAAGAATGTTACAAAAAATTTTTTCTTATACCCTTTATAGTCTGCAATTGTTCCAAGAATAGGTGCTAAAAGTGCTACAACTAAAGTAGCAATTGAGTTTGCATATCCCCAATAGGCAGTAGATGTTGCCTTATTAATATTAGCAGCGTCCGTTAACATTTTAAAATACAGAGGCAAGATAGTTGTAGTAACAGTCATAGAATATGCAGAGTTTGCCCAGTCATACATAGCCCAGCTTTTCTCTTCTTTGTTAAGGTTCATAAACATCCCCCAATTCATTTTAAATTTATAGAATTTAACAGTATGGCCTTTATATCTGTTATATTAATGCTGTTAAGCTGCCTTTTAGTTTCACCCCTATCCCATAGACAAAAGAGAGTTTTATGCTTATTAGGAAGTTGTCCGTGGGCAGCTCTGTGATCTGATGGTACAATATAATCTTTAATATTTTTGTCTGTAAAACAATATCCTGATGAAGGTTCAAGCATTAAAAATGCATTTTTGTCAAACCCTAATTTTATATAATCCGATGCGGTAAATATTTTTTCTATTGTTCCTTTGCTCTGTCTATTAAAATCCTCTATTGAATAATATATTTTATCTTTTATATTATTTGACACCTCCCTTCTTAAGTATATATATGCAGAACCATCACAGGATTTAAAATACAAATAATCTGAAAGCTTTTTCTGCTTAAAATACTCATTTAAAGAAATAGCACTATGAACATCTAAACTACCGTGGTCACCTAATATTGCTATTTTATAATCTAAATTAGATGCAACATCAAATATTCTCTTCAGCCTTTCTTCGTGTCTTAAAATAGCCTCTTTAACTTTTTCAGATTTTGTACCATATATGTGCTTCTGTGTATCAAGGTCTGTAAAGTGAACAAGTACAAGATTTGGTCTTTTGTATTTTAATGTGTATAGGGCTGATTCTAAGACAAAATCATCAAGATTTGGTTGTTTTAGACCATTGAGCATTTTTCCAAACTTTTTATAAATAGATAGTTGAAATAGCTTACTCCCTGCAAAGAGGGATACAATTATCTGATTTTGCCAAGGTCTATTGGCAAATATTTCAGGCATATTGTAATCTATTTTCCCTCCGCCAGTTGTAGGCCAAAGAAGTGTACAGAGCGTACCCCCTTTATTTTTTACAATATCTAATAGAGTCTCGCACTTTATATCACTTTTGTACCAAAACCAATCTGGAGAGGTGCGACTTGGCTGAAGCTTTGTGTTATTTACTATACCGTGCTCATAGGGCTTTTTTCCTGTTATTATACTGGCGTGGTTGGGATAAGTGAGTGTAGGATAAACTGGTTCTACGTCGAGGGAATAGATAGAGTTGTTTAATATATAATTAAACGTTGGTAGATCTCTTGTTGTTTTAAAATCATCTTTACATAAAGCATCAAAGGAGATTACAATAAGTTTTTCCTTCAATTTTAACACCTCAATTCAATTATAATACAAATATATTTAATATATATTAAGTTTTGGAAAAATATTTAACTATTTTATATGTATTAGAGTAGTTTTATTCTTTCTATGAAAACCTATTAAACTGAAACTAAACAAATAGATTATTTTATAAAAGCCCCATAAAGGACTTAAATACAAAGTGAATCCTTTATGGGGCAAATAATAAGCAGTTACTCAAACTACATTAATATTCTATTTATACATACCATCTTTTAAAATATTTGAAATAACTTTCATCTCCTCAATAATTTTATCTTTTTCTAAAACAATTTCACCCTTTTCATTTTTATGAGTTTTAATGTAGCTGTTACCATAACCTTCAAATACCCAAGAAATTATTTTAATTGCATTTTGAACATCCACGTCTTTTTTTAGTTTAGAAAAATCAATATTTTTGAAGATAGCGTCATATCCAAACCTTTGATATTCTAAAAGTATAGGTGTAAGCTCCTTGATTACCTCCTTTGGAGTGTTTAAAAAGGCATCTGTTAGAAGCTTAAAGATATATGGGTATTTCTCCATAAGATTAAATTTAACAAGGTTCCACTTAATGATTCTCTCAAATATATCAGTCTCTGAAAAATCCACAATTTTAAAGAATTCATCATACAGTAGAGGAACTGCATATTTTATTGTTTCTATATATAGTCCCTTTTTGCTTTTAAAATAGTGAAATAATATTCCCTTTGATATAGAAGCAGCCTCTACAATTTTATTAGTAGATGCGTTTTTATATCCTTCCTTTGCAAATTCCTCTATAGCAGCCTTTATTATTTTTTCTTTTTTTTCTTCAGGTATATTGTTTTCTTTTTCCAAAATAATTCACCTCTTGTCTTTAATCCTTCTGTAGTTTAAGGATGTCAACCATAGACACATTAAATATTCTCTTTCTTGAAATAAACTTAGAAATCAAAAGTACAATATAGATTATAGCATATCCTAAAATTGAATACATTGGGTCTATTTCTATAGGCATTGCTAAATTCATATCCTTTAAAGAGGTATTTAAAATAGAACTTAAGAATCCCTTTACAAAAGGTATAGAAATTATATAACCTATTAAACTTGGTATAAACATAAATGAAAGCATAAGTGAATTTATTTCCCCTTCGCTATATCCTAAAATCTTTAAAAGAGAGATAGAGTGTTTGTTTTCTTCAATTATTAAAGATGTAACAATATATACTACTATCAAAGCAATTATAAAGGATAATACTCCCATAGCAATTAGCATATATTTAACAGGTTCAAGGGCTACGTCAAAGGATTTTAATATTTCTTCAATGCTTTCAATTTTTAATATCTTATTATCATCAATATTAAGTTTTTTATCTGAGTAAATTCCATTTATGCTCTCTTTATCTTCATTCAAAATCTGGTTTAGCATTTGGAGGGGCATATAAATAACGTTTCCAGTATATACATCCACCACATCGTCAATTTGAATATCTATTGTTTTATTGTTGAATAGATTAATAAGCTTCACAGAACTTTTCTTATTTAACTTATCATATAAAGAGCTTGTTATATAAACCTTATTAACTTTAACTTCGTTTTTACCCTTTGTGAGCTTTATATGTTTTGGTGCTTCTTCAAGCCCGTATATTATTATATTATCGTTTGTTTCTTCGTTCTTAAAATATGCTATCTTAAATCCTTCAGCATTTATTTCATTTTTATTTATATTTTCCTTTAAAATATAGCTATATTTATACTTAAATGTCCCTTTAATAGATTTATTAATCAATGCGTCTACTGAACCCTTTGCAGCAAAACCAACAAGTAGAAGTGTTGATGCTGTAAATATACCAAATATAAGAAGTATAATCTTTGAAAATCCCCTCAATGATTCTCTTATTCTGAACTTATTCTTAAACTTAAATCTACTTAGATTAATATTTGCAAAGATTGATATTTTATCCTTTTCCATTTTTCCTCTTAAAAGAGTAGTAGGTGAATACTTTAAAAGTTTTGCAGATGCAACATAGGCAGACAAAGAAAGAATTAAAACAGATTCAAGTACTCCATATAAAAGAAAGCTATATTTAACATTAGGGCTTACAGGAATATTAAAGTAGAAAACATAGTAGTCTGTTAGTGGTTTTTGTAAAAGAATTGTAAAAAGTGTTCCAAGTATTGTACCAAATATAGATATTATAATTGGATAAAATAGATAATGTCTTTGAATTTCAGATTTAGTATATCCAAGGGCATAGAGTGTTCCTATTTCCTTTATTTCAAGTTTAATTATTCTTTTTAACAGAACAAATAGGAGTATAAAGGTTAAACTTAGGAATAAAAGAGGTATTTTAACCGCAAGCTGAGGAAGTTGTTCAATTTTCTTTTTTGCTAATGTGTATCTTAAATTATCCTTTATGTCCTGCCACATAAGTATTTTATATTCACTATCTATATATTCCTTTGCATTACTTATATCTCCCTTGATGCTGTAGAAATAAGTCAAATTGCCATATTTTTTTATGTCATTTGAAGTTATAATTGCAACACCGAATTTAGTTGGATCTGCCATTAAATCGGTAAGTGATTTAGTTGGATATATATAATCAGGAATTGATACAAAACCAGAAACCAAATATTCATATCCTCCTAAATTTATTACATCTCCAATTTTAATTCTGTTTGCCTTTGCGTAGGCAGGGTTTAATGCAATTTCACCATCCTTAATCATTCTTCCTTCAATTATAAGTGGCTTATTTATTTCACTGTTAAGTTCTATTAATCTAATAGTTGATTCCTTAAAATCAACATCTACCTCATATCTTTTTTCTAATGAGACATTAAACATATCTTCTATTTTATTAATATCTACTTCCTTCAGGGTTAAAAATTTTGCATCTTCAATATTTGTTCTATTGTTGTAGTTATCTGTTGCTTCATTAAAATTAGATGCCAAACTACCAAATATAGAGTATAAGGAGATTGATAGTGCAACTAAAAAAATCAGTCCAATATACTGCATTTTGTTTTGAAGAAGAACACGTTTAATACGTTTATTTAAAATCATTACCATTCTACCTCCTTAGGGGAGATTCTTTCTTTATTTAATTTAACATCTGTTATTTGTCCACTTCGCAACTTGATAATTCTATGACACATAGATGCAATGCTTGTATTGTGGGTTACAATAAATATAGTTGTACCATACATTTTATTTATTTTATCAAGCAATTCTAATACTTCTTTTGATGTATTGTAATCAAGGGCACCTGTAGGTTCATCACAAAGTAGTAGTTTTGGATTTTTAATAATTGCCCTTGCAATGGATATCCTTTGCTGTTCACCACCGCTTAGTTGTTGAGGAAATTTGTTTTTATTCTGTAGCATACCAACAGCCTCTAAAACTTCGTCTATTTTAAGAGAACTTTTAGTGAGTTCAGCAGCAACCTCAATGTTTTCATAGGCAGTTAAATTAGGTATAAGATTATAAAATTGAAAAACAAATCCTACATTGTCACGTCTGTATTTTGTGAGTTCCTTATCAGATAGTTTGCTAACATTTAAATCCCCAAACATAATTTCACCATCAGTTGCTCTGTCAATTCCTCCTAAGATGTTGAGAAGAGTTGATTTACCAGAACCAGAAGGGCCTAATATAGCAACAATCTCTTCTTCATTTGCCTCAAAGGATACATTCTTTAGAGCATAAAATGAATTAGTTCCAGTTTTATATTCTTTAGTAACATTTTTGAACTTAATTGACATATCTATACCTCCCTTGACCATATGGTCAATATTTTTAATTTAATTATACTTCCTTTTGACCACGTGGTCAATACCTGCAATACGTTATTTTTTCATCATAATTTATAAATTCCCCCCATATTATAGTAATAAAATAGAAGGGAAATTGGAGGGTAATATGGACTTCAATCAGCTAATTAAGAGTGATAGAGAAAAAAATAGCAAAGAAAAGTTTGAAGGTACTTTTTTAGATTATCTTGAAATATTAAAGAATAATCCAGAAATTGCAAAGCTATCTCATAAAAGAATGTACGACATAATAGTCAATAAAGGATACGAGGTTTTAAAACCAGAGGAAAATCCAAGGGTTAGAAAGATATATGGAAATGAAGTGATTAAAAAATACAACTTCTTTAGGGACGAGTTCTTTGGGATTGATAAGGTTCTAATGAAAATAGTAAACTACTTCTATTCTGCCTCGATGAAGGGAGAAGAATCAAGGCAGGTTTTGTATCTAGTTGGTCCTGTTGGTGCTGGTAAATCATCTATCGTTGAAGCACTAAAAAGGGCACTTGAACAGTCACCTCCAATTTATGCACTAAAGGGATGTCCAATGAGGGAAGAACCACTTCACTTAGTTCCAAATCACTTAAGACCTGAATTTGAAAAATTGCTAAATGTTCAAATAGAGGGAGACCTATGTCCTATATGCAAATACAGGCTTATGAATGAATATAATGGGGAATACGAGAGGTTCCCAGTTGTTACAACTAATTTTTCAATTAGATCAAGAAAGGGAATAGGAGTTGTACCACCTGTAGATCCAAATAATCAAGATACATCCGTTCTAACAGGTTCAATAGATATATCGAAGATGGATTTATATCCAGAAGATGATCCAAGAATACTTTCATTAAATGGTGCCTTCAATGTTGGAAATAGAGGAATTGTTGAGTTTATAGAGGTATTTAAAAACGATGTGGAATATCTCCACACAATAATAACAGCTACTCAAGAAAAATCAATCCCATCACCAGGTAAAGGACCTATGATTTACTTTGATGGAATTATAATAGCCCACTCCAATGAGGCTGAATGGAATAAGTTTAAGTCAGACCATACTAATGAGGCGATCCTTGATAGAATAGTTAAAATAGAGGTTCCATACTGCTTAGAGTTAAATGAGGAAGTTAAAATCTATGAAAAGATACTAAAAAAGAGTAATTTTAAGGCTCATATAGCTCCACATACAATTGAAGTTGCAGCAATGTTTGCTATTCTTTCAAGGCTGACACCTTCTAATAAGGTGGATATGATGACAAAGCTTAAACTATATAACGGTGAGGATATATTAGAAAATGGAACAACAAAGAAGATAGATATAAAGGAACTAAAGGAGGAGGCAGGCCCAAGGGAGGGAATGACTGGCATATCAACAAGATTTATAGTTAAGGCAATAGATAATGCTCTCTCAAGCTCTGAATATGATTGTATAAACCCATTAAGTGTAATGGAGAGTATATTAAAGTCTGTAAGAGAACTTGATGTTAGTGAAGATGAAAAGAAAAAGTATACTGCATATATACAGGATACAATAAGAAAAGAATATAATAAGATTTTAGAGAAGGAGATAACAAAGGCATTTATTCACGGATTTAGAGAGCAGGCAGAAAGTCTATTTAATAACTATATAGATAATGCTGAGGCATATGTTAACAAAACAAAGATAAAGGATAAGGCAACTGGTGAAGAACTAAATCCAGATGAAGCCTTTATGAGGTCAATTGAGGAACAGATAGGCATTTCTCCAAACTCAGCAAAGGGATTTAGAACTGACGTTACATCCTATATGTTCTATGTTATGAGAAATGGTGGAAAGATAGATTATACCAGCTATGAGCCACTAAGGGAGGCAATTGAAAAGAAGCTTATAGCCTCAGTAAAGGATTTGACAAGGATAATAACAAAATCCAAGGTTAGGGATAAGGAACAGGATGCAAAATACAATGCAATGGTAGAAAAGATGAAGGAGGATGGCTACTGCGACCACTGTTGTGATGTTATATTAAAATATGCAGCAAATAATCTATGGAAGGATTGATGTGTATGGCTATTTTTCGTGATATGCATTCGGATCCTGTTGAGCACGACCGTTCCATAGAGGATAGAAGAAGGCATAAAAAACTTGTTGAGAAGGCAATTAAAGACAACCTTGCAGATATATTATCGGAGGAGAGTATAATAGGTGAGAGTAAAAACAAAAAAGTAAAAATTCCAATAAGGGGGCTTAAGGAATATCAGTTTATATATGGCAAAAATACAAAGGGTGTTGCTTCAGGTGATGGTACTGAAAAAAGAGGAGACAGAATAGGAAGTGAAAAGAAGCAGGGTATGGGACAGCAGGGGGCAGGAAATCAACAAGGAGAAGAGATGTATGAACTTGAAATAACAATAGATGATATATTTGATTATCTGTTTGAGGATTTAGAGCTTCCTGATATGGATAGGAAAAAGACATCTGAGATATTAGTTGAAAGCAGCAAGAAGAGGGATGGATATCAAAAATACGGAATAAGGCCAAGGCTTGCAAAGAAAAAAACTGTTATGGAGAAGATAAAAAGAAAACAGGCAAGGAAAAGAGCCTTAAGAGAGATGAACCTACCTGTTGACATTGAAAGATTCCTATTTGTTGAGGATGATTTAAGATATTTTAGGATTAAGAAGAAGTTTAGAAGGGAGAGCAATGCAGCAATTATATGTATTATGGATATTTCAGGTTCTATGGATAATACTAAAAAGTTTATGGCAAGATCTTTCTTCTATATACTGTCAAGATTTATAAGAAAGAAGTATAAAAATGTACAGGTGGCCTTTGTGGCCCACACGACAACAGCAGAGGAGGTTAATGAATATCAATTTTTCCATAGGGTTGAATCTGGAGGAACCTATATTTCAAGTGGTCTTAATAAGGCACTTGAAATAATAAATACAAGGTTTAATCCAGAAAATTGGAATGTATATGCCTTCTATGTTAGTGATGGGGATAACTGGAGTGAGGATGATGAAAGGACTATAAAATCAGCAAAGGAACTTTGTAGAGTCTGCAACCTCTTTGCCTATGCAGAAGTTATGCCAAACAGCTACAGTATGACTATAAAAGGAAAACTCACAAAGGAGATTAAGGATAAAAATTTTATTGCAGTTTCTGTTAGCCATAAAAATGAGCTGTGGGACGGCTTAAAGGCAATGCTTAAAAAGAAGCAGAAGGGGGGATATTGATGGATTATTCAATAAAGGAGCTAATGTATTGGAATGATAAGATAGAGAAGATAGCAAAGGATTTTGGACTAAACTTCTATGAGCAGGAGTTTGAAATAGTAAGCTATGAAGAAATGCTATCCTATGAAGCGTATATAGGAATGCCATCAAGATATCCCCACTGGAGTTTTGGAAAGGCTTATGAAAGAACAAAAACTTTATATAGATACAATTTAACAGGACTTCCCTATGAGATGGTAATAAATTCAAATCCTTGTCTTGCATATCTAATGAAGGAGAATACTCTTCTCCTTCAAATTTTAACAATGGCACACGTCTATGCCCATAATGATTTTTTTAAAAACAATAGACTTTTTAAGGAAGGAACAAATGCAGATTATACAATAGATATGTTTAAAAGGCACGCTAATTTAATCCGAGAGTATATAAAGGATCCATCAATAGGTTATGATAAGGTTGAAAGGGTTATAGATGCGGCCCACGCACTTAAACTTCAAGTTAAAAGGACGATTTATAAAGGGAATGATGAGGAAACACAAGATTCTAAATATAAGTTACCTGAGGAGGATTTGCTTTTATTTATAATAAAATATAGTGATATTGAGGATTACAAAAAAACAATTGCCGAAATGATAAGAGAAGAGGCCCTATACTTTATACCACAGATTGAAACTAAAATAATGAATGAAGGATGGGCAAGTTTTTGGCACTATAGAATCCTAAAGGAATTAGACCTTCCTCAAGGACTCTATCTTGAGTTTATAAAAAGGCACAATGATGTAGTGGCACCTCATCTTGGGGGACTAAACCCATATTATGTTGGATACAAGATATTTGAAGATTTAGAGAGAAGATATGGTATTAAAAAAATATTTGAAGTTAGGGATGTAGATAGAGACTCCTCTTTTATTAGAAGATATTTAACACTTGAGCTTTGTCAGGAGATGAACCTTTTTGAATATGTAAAAAGAGATAGTGAATATATAATTAAAGAGGTTTCGGATGATGAGGGATGGAAGGAGATTAGAGATACCTTAAGTAATAACTGTGGAATGGGGCTTGTACCATATATACAGGTTGCTGATGTTGAAAGGGATAGAACTTTAATTTTAGAGCATATATACGATGGACGTGAACTTCTCCTTGAATATGCAGAGGCCACATTGAAGCATCTTGTTGAGCTTTGGGGGCATCCAGTTATTTTAAAGACACAATTTGGAGGAAAAGAATACAGGATATAC
Organism: Caloramator sp.; assembly: GCF_020054765.1. Lineage (NCBI taxonomy): Bacteria > Bacillati > Bacillota > Clostridia > Eubacteriales > Clostridiaceae > Caloramator > Caloramator sp. The sequence goes on from NZ_JAIHAO010000015.1 coordinate 32,923, forward strand.
TGTGATGAAAAAAAGAGTATAAAAAGGGGAGTATAAAAAATATTGACAAAAATAAATTTTATATATGATATAATTATTTTGTAATACAAATGAAAAATAGGAGGATAAAATGAAAATCAAAAAGATTCTAAATAACAATACTCTCCTTGTAAGTGATAAGGGAGTAGAAAAAATTGTTATAGGTTCAGGAATTGGTTTTCAAAAGAAAATAAATGATATAGTTGATAAGAGTAAAATAGAAAAAGTGTTTGTTATGGAAGATAAGAGTGAATATGAAAAGTTTGAAGAGATAGTAAAGAGCTTTCCTCAAGAATATGTAGATGTTGCTGAAAATATTATTCATTATGCTGAAAACAAATTAAATGTTGAACTAAATCCACACATATATATTGCCTTAACTGATCACTTAGCATTTGCCTTTGAAAGATTTAAAAAAGGTATAATAATAAAAAATAAGCTTCTTGAGGAGATAAGATCCCTTTATTTTGATGAATTTAAAATCGGAATTTGGGCGAAAGATTATATTAAGCAAAAACTAAATATTGAAATTCCAGAAGATGAAATAGGTTTTATTGCACTACACATTCATACAGCAAAGAATAACTATAGGGATATAACAATAACAATGGATATTGCTTCTATTATTAAGGATATGACAAATATAATAGAAACAAATCTTAATATAAAAATAGATGAACAGTCAATATCATATCAGAGATTAAAGACTCATTTTCATTTTGCATTAAAGAGAATCATTAAAAAAGAGAAAACTTTTGATATAGATGAGGAATTGTTTGAAGTAATAAAAACAAAATATTGGAGGGCATATAATATTGCAAAACAAATACAACAGCACATATATAATGAATATGAATATTTTGTTCCAGATGAAGAATTGGCTTATATTTCTCTCCACATACAAAGAATTATAAATTTTGCTTGACAACATAAAAAAAATTATATATTATGAAAGTACAAACAAATATTTAGGGATTGTTACTGGTGATGCAGGCAAGACCCAAAGTGACAGTAGTGTTGTTCTACTGGTGCTTTGGGTCTTTTTTGTTTATAACAATTTAAGTTAGTGCCCGGGACTAATTTAAATTGTAAAAAAAATAAAGGAGGTAGTTTTATGGAACATAGAGAAATAGCTAAAAGGATTCTTGAACTTGTGGGTGGAAAAGATAATATAATAAGTGCAGCACATTGTGCTACAAGACTTAGAATGGTTTTAAAGGATGAATCTAAGGCAAACATTGAGGAACTTGAGAGACTTGATGAGGTTAAAGGAGTATTTTCCAACACAGGACAATTTCAAATAATTTTGGGACAAGGTTTTGTAAACAAAGTTTACAAGGAATTTGTAAAAATAGCAGATATTAAAGAGGCATCCACAAGTGATTTAAAGAAGGATGCTATGCAAAAGATGAATCCAGTTCAAAAGCTTGCAAGAATATTATCAAATATATTTGTACCCATTATACCAGCAATAGTTGCAAGTGGACTTTTAATGGGACTTTTAGGTATGTTTAAAACATTTAATTTAGTAAATCCAGATAGTGGATTATTCATAATGGTAGATATGTTTTCAAATGCTGCCTTTGTATTTTTACCCATATTAGTTGCCTTTAGTGCAGCGAAGGAATTTGGTGCGAATCCATTTTTAGCAGCAGCCCTTGGAGGAATACTTATTCACCCTGCACTACAAAATGCTTGGACAGTTGGTGGAGGAATTGAAAAGACAATAAATGTATTTGGACTAAATGTTGCAATGGTTGGTTATCAAGGAACAGTATTGCCTATACTAATAGCTGTATGGATACTTGGTATAGTAGAAAGAAATATAAGAAAAATTGTTCCAGAAGTTTTAGATATACTATTAACTCCATTTTTAACAATAATGATAACAGGGTTTATTTCATTAACAGTAATAGGGCCTGCAGGTAGACTTATTGGAGAAGGAATATCCTTTGTATTAAATTTTGCTTACAATAGCGTTGGTGTATTGGCAGGACTAATATTTGGTGGATTATATTCAACTATTGTCATAACAGGAATACATCATAGTTTCCACGCAATTGAAGCAGAACTTATAAAAAACGTAGGGGCAAACTTATTATTGCCAATTTGGTCAATGGCAAACGTTGCACAAGGTGGAGCAGCTTTTGCAGTATATTTTAAAACACAAAATGCAAAGATGAAGTCTGTTGCACTTCCAGCAGCAACCTCTTGCTTACTTGGTATCACAGAAGCTGCAATATTTGGAGTTAACTTAAAACTTATGAAACCATTTATAGCAGCTGCAATTGGTGGAGCGTTAGGAGGAGCATATGTTGTTGCCACAAAGGTTGCTATGACAGCTGTTGGTGTCACTGGTATTCCAGGTACTGCAATTGTTCAAACTACATCAATGCTAAACTATATAATAGGTATGGTAATTGCATTTGTTGCAGCATTTATTGCAACCTATGTATTAGGATTTGAAGATAAAGAATAATAAGCGAATAATATTAAAAGTGGGTGAAAAAATGAAGGGTGTTGTAACGCTTGGAGAAGTATTAATTGATTTCATACCTATAGATGATAATATGACATTTAAAAAGAATCCAGGGGGAGCCCCAGCAAACGTTGCAGCTGGGGTTTCAAGGCTTGGAGGTAAGTCAGGTTTTATTGGTAAGGTTGGAAATGATAATTTAGGCAGATATTTAAAGGATGTTTTAGAGAACTTTAATGTGTCAACCCAAAATATGATATTAACAGATGAAGCACACACAGGTATTGTGCTTGTAACATTGGATGAAAATGGAGAGAGAAGTTTTGAGTTTTATGTAAACCCAAGTGCAGATAGCCTTTTGAGGGAAGATGATATAAAAGAAGAGATGTTTGAGGGATATAGAATACTTCACATTGGAACCATATCAATGATAAATGAAACCTCTAAGAAGGCTACACTAAAGGCAGTAAAACTTGCAAAGGAAAAGGGAATGTATATATCCTTTGATCCAAATTTAAGATTGAATTTGTGGGAAAGTGAAGAAAGGGCTAAAAATACTGTTTTTGAAGTATTAGATTATGTTGATATTTTAAAGCTATCAGATGAAGAGATAAGATTTATAACAGGTAAAAATGATTTAAAGGAAGCTATTAAAGAATTTGAAAAGTATGGTATAACATTAATACTTGTAACATTAGGAAAAGATGGTGTCTTATTAAACTATAAAGGAAGATTAGAAAAAGTAGAAGGTTTTCCTACAAAGGTGGTAGATACAACAGGTGCAGGAGATGCCTTTGTTTCTGGAATGCTCTATTCAATCTCAAGCTGCCAAAAAGGGTTTGAAGATATAACATTAGATGATATAAAGTATTTTGCAAAGATAGCCAATGTGTGCGGTGCCTTTGCAGTATCTAAAAAGGGAGCAATGTCTGCACTACCTACATTAGATGAGGTATTAGAGATATTAAAGAGGTGATGAATATGAAACTATATGCACCAGAGGGGAAATTCTTATGGGATTTTTGGATATATGAAGAAAATGGGATATATCATTTGTTTCACTTAGAAGCACCATTAAATGAGGACTCCCACAGTAGGCATAGAAATTCGACAGTTGGTTATGCAGTATCAAGGGATTTGGTAAATTGGGAGTATAAAGGAACTGTTCTTAAAGCATCGGAGTTAGAAGATGATTGGGATAGCGTATCTATTTGGACGGGATGCACTATTAAAAAGGATGATACCTATTATATGTTTTACACCTCAAGGTGTAAAAGGGATATTGCAGATGATGGATATGTAGGACACACACAAAGAATTGGAGTGGCAACATCTAAAGACTTAATAAATTGGGAGAAGTATAGAGGAAATCCTATCATAGTTGCTGACGATAGATATTATGAAAAACAGCCGGATGCCTATAACAAACACGAAGGTTGTAGAGATCCATTCGTTGTATATGATGAGGATGAAAAAATGTACTATGCATTTTTTACTGCAAGAGATAAAAGTGGACACCCTAAATATAGAGGTTGTATAGGAAGGGCAAGGTCAAAGGATTTAATTAATTGGGAGGTTATGCCTCCAGCTGCATCACCACATATTTTTACTGATATGGAGGTGCCATCACTTCATAAACATAATGATAAATGGTATATGATATTTGCAGTAAAAAAAAGAATGGTATAGCCCAGATTATATTAAAGAGATTCATCCTGATGAACCGCAAACGGGTGTTTTATATTATGTTTCAGATAGCCTATCAGGAGAGTTTAGACCATTATCTGAAAATATTGTTTTGTCTGGGAATGAACAAGAGATGTATACTGGAAGAATAGTTAAATCTCCACAGGGAGAAGATGTATTTTTATCCTGGTATGTTGGTGATGATGAAGGATTTAAATGGAACGAAAAATCCTATAAGTTATCTTTGCCAATTAAAATTGAGTATGATGAAGTAGGTAATATGAAGCTTAGTAATATATAAACTGAATAATAAATTTAAAAAACTTCCTTGGATAAAACCAAAGGGAGTTTTTTATTTTATATAAATTAAAGTTTTACAAAAAAATAACGATAAAAATAATGTCGAAAATAATAAATTAATGACGAATAATGTTATAATATTAAGGCAAAGTGGGAGAAAAAGGGAGGGAGCTCCGTGTATATAAAGAAAAAATTACCGCTATTTATTGCACTACTTGTGTCAATACCACTAATTATTTTAACAGCAGCTATCTATTATTATTCATCAAGACAGCTTATTGAAATTAATAAAGCAAAAATAAATGAAGTAGTTACAGTTGAGGCTGAAAATATCTCTGTAATATTGAGTATGTTTTCTAATGAAATAGAGGATATTGCACAAAACAAAAAAGTAAAGGATTTTATAATAAACAGGGATGAAAAAAGCAAATATCAGGCGTATGAGTATATAAAAAATAAAAGTGAAATAGAGAGTACGAGCTATTTGTCAGAATTTAGAAATTTTATTCTAAAGCCTAAGTTAAAATATAGATCTGTTATATTAGGAAGCAGAGGAGAGATATTGTTAGATACAGATGATAAGCAGTATATTCCTGAAGGGTTAAATTCTGAGATAATGAAAAATGTTAATATAAATAGAGTATATATGAAGCCAATTTATACAGATAAGTATGATTCAAAGCTTCTTGTAGCCGTGCCTGTTGTCTCTGATAATAATATAATAGGTGTTTATTGTGCGTATTTTGATATAGATGAAATAGGGTTTAAATTCTTTAATTATGAGATTGGTAAAAACAGATATACCTATATTGCGGATTTAAATGGTACAATTTTATACCATCCTGATATAGATAGAATTGGAACAAAGGTGGAAAATGAGCTTTTAAATAATATAATAAATAAGATTAATAATGGAGAAAAAATAGAAGAGTATAGTGGTATTTATGAATACAGGGGAACAAAAAAATATATGGCTCTAAAATATATGAAATCTACAGGATGGATAATTGTTGTAGCTCAGGATTTAAGTGAAATACTTTCAGTATCAAGGAATATAACGGGTATATCACTAATTCTTCTAATAACATTTATAGTTATATCCATACGTTTTGGGATGAGGTTTTCAGAGACAATAACAACACCACTTACCAACCTTATGAATGCAATGAAGGCAACAGAAGAGGGAAGATTAGAACAGCAGTTTATTTATAACCGTGAAGATGAGTTTGGAAGTTTAAGTAAAGCATATAACAGTATGATAAATAGATTAAAGAATAACTATACTGAGCTTGAGGCGTTATATGAGGAGCTTGCAGCAACAGAAGAAGAGCTTAGAGTACAATATGACAATTTAATAAATTCAGAGGAACAGTTAAGGATTAGCGAAGAGAGGTATAGGATAGCTCTCGAGGCTGGCAAGAATGGTATATTTGAGTGGAGCACAAGGGATGATATTTTGTATTTATCAGAACAGTTTAAAAAGCTTATAGGATACGATTTTGAGGATATTAAAGTAAGAGACTTAATAAATAAAATAGTTTTACAAGAAGATAGAAAAATATTGTATTCAGCCTATAGAGAACATATAGAAGGAAGAAGGACTTGTATAGAGTGCGAAATAAGGGTTAACACGGGGTATGGCCTGATAAGATGGATGTATATTAAAGGAAGAGTTATAAAAGAAAAAGAAGGCGAGAAAATAATATCTGGTGCTATGATGGATATAACAGAACGAAAGGAATATGAAGAAGATATAAAATATCTTGCCTTCTATGACACCCTAACAGATTTGCCCAATAGAAGATATTTCATAGAGGAGTTGGAGAAGGAAATAAAAGATAAAGATAAAAATAAAAAGTTTGCTGTTTTACTACTTGACCTTGACAATTTTAAAAAGGTAAATGATACCTTAGGGCACGATGAAGGAGATGCACTTCTTAGAAAAGTAGCATCTATATTAAAAAAAATATGCAAATGATAACGTGTTTGTTGCGAGGTTTGGAGGAGATGAATTTTTAATTCTTCTAAGGCAGTTTTCAAATTTAAATGAAATCAAAGCACTTGCAAAAAATATTATTCACGACCTAAAGGAAGGAATAGATGTTATAGGGAAAAACATATATACAACAACAAGCATAGGTATAGCAATTGTTCCAGATGATGGTGACAATGTAAATGATATAATTAAAAATGCAGATACCGCTATGTATAAGGCTAAGTCAGAGGGTAAAAATAGATATATTTTCTTCAGTGCTGAAATGATTGAAGAACTTGAGAAAAGGATAGAAATAGAGAAGATTCTTTTAGAGTCTTTGAAAAGCAAAGATTTTAAACTGGTTTACCAGCCACAGGTTTCTTCTAAAACTGGAGAATTACACGCCTTTGAGGCCCTCGTTAGGTTAAAAAATTATAATATATCTCCTGCAGAGTTTATTCCAGTTGCTGAAGAAACAGGCATTATTGTGGAGATAGGATACTTTGTTATTGAAGAAGCTGTGAGACAAATAAAGGAGTGGATAGATAAGGGGATAGAAGTAAAACCTATAGGAGTTAATTTGTCTGCAGTTCAATTAAGGGATGAGGGTTTTGTAAGTAATGTAAAGTCAATAATAAAAAAATATTCCATTGAGCCAAGTTTATTAAAGATAGAAATAACTGAGAGTGCATTGATGGAGGATAAGGAGAGAAATATAAATATAATAGAACAGCTCAAAGAAATGGGAATACAAATTGCAATAGATGATTTTGGGACGGGCTATTCCTCTTTAAATTATTTAACCTTTATACCTGTAGACTATATAAAACTTGATAAGTCATTTATAGAAAAGATGTTTGCAAAGGAAGGTAAAAAGGAAGTTTTAGATGGAATAACATTTTTAGCACATCAGCTTAATTTAAAGGTTGTAGTGGAAGGTATTGAAGATAGAGAACAGTTTAATTATCTAAAGTCTAAGGGATGCGACTATATGCAGGGATATCTTTTTAGTAGACCAGTTGATAAGGAAGAGGCAGAAAAGCTCTTTGGAAAGAGGTTTGAAGTATAAGGAGTGCCGCATATATGAAATGTTAAACTTACATTTTATTATTGATAATATGAAAAATTTATAAGTGAATCTATAATAAATAAGACAGGTATTACCAAATTTAATACCTGTCTTTTGTTTATATTGATTGAAAATTGTAATTCAAATTCACAGTCTATTAACAATTTTATCACTAACTCTCCACATAGAGGGTATATTCTATGTACAAGATGAGGAGGTGATTGAATGTTTGTAGGCTTAATAATTTTAGCTGTTTTTGCTATTTATTTTTACAATCAAAATAACAAAAATGTAAACCAAAGAGCTATAGAAATACTTGATAAAAAGCTCATAGATGGAGAAATTAGCGAAGATGAATATCTAAATAAAAAATATTTGATTGAAAGGTAGGGATTATTAATGAGACACGGATTTTCAGGTGGTTTGCCAAGAGGTTTTGGTGGAAAATTAGGAGATGGTAGCTTTTTATTTCCTTGGATGCATCTTATAGATTTAGCCTTTGTACTTTTAATTATATTTATTGGATATATGCTCTTTAAAACATATAAAAGGCAGAGCTCAATTAACTCAGCAATAGAAATTTTAAATATAAAGTTTGCAAAGGGAGAAATTAGTGAAGAGGAGTATATAAATAAAAAGAATTTAATAAAGAGTAAGAAAATAAATAAGGCCTAATCATAAGATTAGGCCTTTTGGCAGGGGCAGTAGGAATCGAACCCACAGCCTACGGTTTTGGAGACCGTTGCTCTACCAATTGAGCTATACCCCTTCGACATAGATTATTCTATAATATATTATGACATTTGTCAACACCTAATTATAAAAAAATATAGGATATTTTAATCAGTGTAATAAGTCTCCTATTTATATAAGTATGGGTAGTTTATAATATAGGGTTAGTATATATAAAAAGTTATGTATGAATTATCCCTAAGAAAAAACATTGTTTTTTTCAGATTGTTGACAAACCTAATTGTTAGCTAAATTATGAAAAAGCCCTATGAATGGATTTCAATTGGCTCTTTCGTGAGCTTTAGCAATTCTTAGCTTTTCGACTTTGGAAAAGTCCGTAACTCGGCACAGGACGTGCCGAGCCGAGCGGCCATCAGGACGATGGCATCGCGAGGGTAGGACTTTTTCAAACAAAGAAAAGCTTAGAATTGATTAGCGAAA
>NZ_JAIHAO010000016.1:0-40732 GCF_020054765.1 Caloramator sp.
GGGTAGGACTTTTTCAAACAAAGAAAAGCTTAGAATTGATTAGCGAAATGAACGAATGCCCAAGAAATCCTTCATGGGGCTAATCAATATATAACTTTTCAACAGCTTGAGAGGCTGAAATTTATCAGCCTCTATTATGCAATAACTTATTTGAAGAGTTTCTTAAAATAAATATACCTGTTATTATTAATGTTAAAGATATTAATACTACTCCTTCTAACGGGAATCCACCTGTTTTTGGAAGTTTGTCATTTTCATTCTGTTTGTCATTAATTTTTCCATTATCCTTTTGCTCTTTTTCTTCTTTATCCTTTAAATCTTCTTTTACCTCAATCTTTTTATTTGTTATTATATAGTCGCTACAGTGGGTTATTGCAAATGTAACTACTCCATTTTCAAAGGTACATTCAATTTCTTCAAACTTTTGTGTTGTTGGGTTAAAGTAATATACATAAGCTTTCTTTTCACTAAACTTATCATTATCTACTTTAACAGATACCTTTACATCAGTTCCAACTAAAATTCCAAAGTTACTCTTAATATTTAATGGAATATAGTAACTATTTTTAAGTAGCTTATCTACTACATCAATATTATCTAATTTTTCTTCAACTGAAAGTTTTAAGTCTCCATCTACATTTATTACAATATCCTTTGCATTAAATTTAAACTCTACTCCATTTACATCTACAACAAGTGTTAAATTCTTAGTTGCTGCCAATGATAATACATCTCTTAATACTTTATCAACATCTAAATTTACCTTTACCTCTGAACTTTCCTTAGTATCTAAACTTAAAATAGTATTAATTTCATCCATAACGTTTGCTACATCTTTTTTATTTACTATAAAGTTTGAATCATATGCATCCTTTAGTTTTTCTGAATCAACAGCAACCTGTCTAAAGTTATCTACTAATACAACACCTTGTTTTTCTAAAACTTGTATACTAACCTTACCATTTTGTACAGCATATTCTCTTCCAGTAACAGCATCTGTTAACTTACTTATGTTTTGTGGTACATCTAATTCAATTGTTTTTGTTTCACCATTATTTATTAATACAAAGGCAGTTTCATTTTTTAGTGTTCTCTTAAAGGCAAATACACCATCAATTTCTATCGGTGTTATTTCTCCTGTTCTTAACACTTCATAAGTATTTCTCATATTTGCAAGTTTAGCATACCATTCAACCATATCCTTGTCGCCCTTACCCCAAGGGAATGCCCTTCTGTTATCTGGATCATCTGCACCATATAATGCTGCTTCATCTCCATAATAAATAACTGGTGCACCTGGATAAGTCATTTGCATTAGTACGGCAAGCTTTAGAAGCTTCTTTGCATTTTCAGTTGGAGCCTCTGCAACAGCTTTTTGGCTCTTTTCATAGCCATCAAAGGCAGAAATTGCCCTTTGTGTATCGTGGGAATCTATTAAGTTAAACAATGCATAGAAAGCTTCTTTTGGATATTGTTCTCTTATTAATTCTAAGACTTCCATTGTTTCTTTTGCATCCTTTTTACCCATTAGATAATCTAAAACAGCAGCTCTAAATCTATAGTTCATAACAGAATCATACATATCTCCAAGCAAGTATCTTGATGCATCGTCCCATATTTCGCCTATTATTACATTGTCGCCCTCTTGCTTTACTGCACTTCTAAAATGCTGCCAAGTTTCATCTGATACTTCATTTGCAACATCAAGTCTCCAACCGTTTGAACCTTGTCTTAGCCAAAATCTTGTATTTGAATCCTGTCCATCAATTATTTCATCTGCCCAAGACTCAACCTTATACTCTGAACCATTTAATGCTTGAATTACTGGCATTGAATCAAATCCCCACCAGCCCTCATAGGCATAATGTTCATTCTTTGTACCTACATCAACTTTCCTATTTTCAATCTTAAACCAATCTTTGTAGTGGAAATCTGTTATTCCAATTGATTTAAAGTAATCTTGTACTTGTTTTTCTGCCTCTTGTTGAGTTAGTCCCTTTTCGTTCATTAAGTCGTAAACCCTTGACCAATATTGGTATGCACCAAGAGGTTTACCCTTTGTCATATGTTTACCATATCTGTCAAAGTAAATTGAGTCGTCTGAAACGTGGTTAAATACTCCATCTAATATTATCTTCATTCCTCTTTCTTTTGCCTTATTTGCAAGTTCTACAAAGTCATCCATTGAACCAAGTAGTGGATCAAGTTCTCTATAGTCTGTTGCATCATATCTGTGGTTTGAAATTGATTTTGATATTGGGTTAAAGTATAAGACATTTACACCTAAAGATTGTAGATAGTCAAGCTTTTGAATTACTCCCCTGATATCTCCACCATACATTTCATTGCACCATTCACCATCACCCTTGGTTCCTTTATAACCATCATTGTTTTCTATTGAAGGAACTTCAGGTATTGCATACCAATCTTCATAGAACTCGTATGGCAAGAAACCTCTTGCTAATTTCTGTGCAAAATCATTATTTTTATCTCCATTGTAGAATCTATCAGGGAATATATGATATATAACAGCATTCTTCATCCAGTCTGGTGTCTTATAGTCATTTAAATAAACATTCAAACCATAGTACATTACCTTGCCAAGCTCATCTGCCTTACCCCTACCGTAAAGACCATCATCATCACCATAGGCCTTAACATCTGAGCCATTTGAAACTATAAAGTAGTATTTATACATTCCCTTTTCATTTGGAGTAAATCTTGCTGTCCATAGGTAATATTCATCCTTTTGTTCCCTTGTCATATCAAAACTTAATTGTCCATTTGGAGTAAATACAACAAGCTTTGCCTGTGCTATATCTCTACCTGTCTTTAGTCTAAATGTTACCTCTTCACCAACCTTTACTGCACCAAATGGAACCTTATATTCACTGCTTCTTGAATCATAGTAAATCTTAGATACATCAATTGAACTTGAAACAGCATTATTAAATATTAAACCTGTGATTAAATCATAGCTGAATTTAACGCTTTTACCTTCTGTTAATGTAATATCTGGGTAAACAAATTCTTTATCATCTACCTTAACTTTGATATTTGAATAAGTTGCTGCACCTAATTCAACCTCTGTTGAATAAACACCTCTTAACTCTAAGTCCTTCATAACATATTCTTTATTATCTATTACTAATTTTGGTCTTTCTTCATCTGATAGCCTTGGTATATATTTTGTTGAATCTGTTACTATATGGCTTATATCAGAATAGTAGAAGGTTACATCCTGAGTCTTTGGGTTTTGCATTGTTATGTTTGCACCGTTTCTTTCTCCATTGTTTCCGTAGTTTTCATTCCAAGAACCCATAGCAACTTTATATTCATATATACCTACTGGAAGATTTTTAATTGTTAATTTATATAGATTGTCTCCTATATGCTTCATTCTTGTATTTTGATTTGATGGATCCCAGTCTCCTCCGCCTACAAAATGCTGTAGCGTACCTACTAATATTACTGTTCTTCCACCAGGAACTTCAGAAAGCTCTCTAACAATCTTTGTTTCCTTTGTTAATTCAATACCTGAATTTTTATCCTTTCCCTTTAATTTTAAAACAACCTCTTCAACACCCTCTGGTAATGTTGAAACAACAAGCTTTCCATTTTCTATTTTTGCAATATTATTTGGATTTTCAACAAGACTCCATTCAACATCTAAATAATCTTCTACACTTCCATCCTCTTTAAGTACTCTTCCCTTTAAAGTAAGTTCTGAATCCATTTGCACTTCAAAAGGAACATGTAGATCAATTAATCCTGGAACATAAACAACTGAATTATCAAAGGTACCATCCCCTGTTTTTCTTGGATTTACAGGGTCAAAAATCCAGTTACCATCAACAATAAACTTATATTGATAAATCCCTGGCAGTATATTATCTAAAGTTATTGTAAATATGTCTCCTTGCTTTTCAAAGGTTCTTCTTTCCTTCCAGTCTTCATCTAATATTGAACCTGCAAGTTCTACCTTCTTAACCTTTCCTGTCAAATCTAAGTAATTAAAAGTAACACTTGTTCCATTTACTACTGGGCTTTTAACCCTTGCTGGAACCTTAACAACTGAATTTTTGCCACCATATCCATCATCTGCTTGGTTTGGATTTGATGGATCAGTTATCCAATTTCCATCTACTACAAATTTATATTTATATTCACCAGGGTTTAAAGTTAATTCAATACTCCAAACTCCCTTTTCATCCTTTACCATTAAATCCTTTTCTGCATTCCATCCATTAAAATCTCCAGCTAAATAAACTTTATTAGCATTATTATTTTTATATCTAAATACAACTCTTCCATCTGGATAAATTTCTGGACTTATAATAGGTGCCTCAAGTCCTAATATTTCTGCAACTTTATCAGTATTATTTATGCTATCATAAAGTTTTCTTTCCTTTACATCAGCAATGAAGTAGACTATTTTACCTTCCTTTGGTATTGTCACTCTTAAATTACCACTTGAAGGTATGCCTCCTCCATCCCAGCTGTAATTCTCACAAACCTTATAATCAAAGGTTCTATCTTCACTCTGTGGTGCAAAATATTTTGAAAAGATAAATTTTCCTTGTCCATCTAAATAATAAAACTCAAATCCCTTAAGTGCTGCATCCCACTCTCCACTTTGGACTTCTCTTATTGGCCCAATTAGTGAAACAACAGTACTAATCTCTGGATTGTTTACTGAATCTACACATACATTTAATTCTGGATTAGCAAGGAATGTAACATCCACCTTATCTGTTAACTTATCCTTTTTAATAAGTCTATTGCTTCCTTGTATTTCTCCTGCTCCCCAAACGTGATTGTAGGCAACCTTATATTCAAAGTCCTTATCCTGAGGAGTTAAAGTAAATGTACCCTTATAGAATCCTCCACCTATATACTCAAGGTCAAAATTTGTATCTGCTGGGTTCCAATCTTGTCCATTTTCTAAAAATCCATTAAGTGTACCTACAAGTGTTGCACTTTTTTTAAATCTTTGAGATTCATTAATGGAATCATAAACTTCCTTATTTTTTGCATCAAATCTGAAAATTACCTTAGTATTGTCAGCAGGAACCTTTAATTTTCTGTTATCCCCTCCTGGGATACATCCATCCCACTTACCATTGAAGGCCACCTTATACTCATAGTCTCCTGCTTTTTTGAAGGTTACTGCCTTTTCATAAACACCATTTTGGTATAGTTTCATAAAACCTTCAGGATTATCTGGCCTCCAGTTTGAATCCTTATTGTCGCCATCTGGAGTAAAGTTACCAACAAGTGAAACGATTAAGTCAGCAGATAAATAGTTTACCTCTGCACTTGCCCTTGGTGTTAACCTTGGAAATAGAGTGAACATAAAAAAGAACACCAATAGCCAACTTAGAGGTTTTTTGATTTTTTGCATTTTTTAGTCCCCCCTCTATGCAATCGTTTGTTCATTATAATTGTAAAGAATTTTTGAATTTTTTTCAATAATTTACAAACTTATTTTTTATTAAAAAATTAAGTTTGTAAACATTAAAAGAGTCCCATTTAAGATTTTTAATCTTACATAGGACTCTTTCAAAAATTTTTATTTACTTTTTGAAACTTTTATGCTTACAATTTCACTCATTGTTGCAACTCTAATCGGTGGTCCCCAAGTACCATATCCACTTGAAACAACGAGAGTAAAATCACCATCATGCATTATACCGTGGTCAATATCATATATCTTTCCTGTAATATAATTTATAGGGAAGAACTGACCCTTATGGGTGTGACCACTTAATTGCAAATCTACTCCTGCCTCTTTTACCTCCTGTATATTTCTTGGCTGATGGTCAACTACCATTATATATTCATTTTTATTTAAACCTTCTACTAAATCCTTTATACTCCTTCTCTCTTTTCCATTAACCCTTGATGAAGATAGGTCATCTCTACCTACTAAATATACTCCACCTACTTTCTTCACATCATCAATAAGCAATTCTATACCTGCCTCATAATAACATTTTTTTACTTTCTCTATATCCCTTGATATATATTCGTGATTTCCAAGTACAGCATAAACACCATATTTTGACTTTATATTTTTAAGCACATCGACATATCTTCTTTTTTCAAAGATATTAATATCATCATCTATCAAATCCCCTGCAAATATTACAATATCAGGAGATTGGCTGTTAATTAGATTGACAAGTTTATTTAATCTTCTCTCTGTGATGATTGTTCCAAGATGAACATCACTTACCATAACTATATTTAAATCTTTATCAACCTCTTTTTTAGTTGTTAATTTGTATTCTGTAACTTTAGTATTTAGTGCATTAATTGTACCAATAATTATTAAAAGCATAATAAAGGCTGCAACGAAAATATTAGCATAGGCCAGAGCTGTGGGTGTTTCGTACCCCTTTACTAAAATTTTAAGTGCAAACCTTAAGATATCTACCAAAAAGAAGGCAATCATTACATAAAATAAAACAGCTATATAATAGGAACCTATAAGGCTTATAATGTAATTTAAATTTTTTGATAGGTATTTCCTTAAAAACCTCTCAAGTATAAAACTCAAGGACAAAAATATAATTACAACCCAATAAAGCTTTGCACTTAAAAAGGGCATTATTCTTTTTATGTTTCTAAACATTCTAAGTCCTAAATAATAATTGCCAAGTCCATATACAACAATTGTTATTAGTATAAAAAAAACTATCATAACATCTCCTCATTTGTATATATTTTCTATTTGATTATATCCAAAAACTTTACGATATATTCAGATGTTATATTCTGCTGCTCTTCTTCACTTATTTTTGCTTCCCCATCTCCCTTTTGCTTTCCATAGCTTCCAAACTGACCGTGATTTCCACCTCTTATTTCTACAAATACTGTATCATTAGGCAAAATATCTTTTGCAGATTTTACTTTATCTAAATTTGCTACTTTATCTTCGCTTCCCCATATTGAAAGAGCCTTTATATCTTTATCTTTAAAATTAAATTTTTCCTGTGGATAGGATGCAAGAAGAAAAAGCCCCTTTATTTTATCTAAATGATTGTAGGCATAGTCTGATGCCATAACTCCTCCTAAAGAATGGCCTCCTATAACCCAAATGTCTATATCGCTATTTTTCTTTATAACTTCATCCGCCCTATTTTTACCAAATATCGCTAAATTAAGGGGCATAGGGGTTATAACTACCCTATAACCTTTTTCTGCAATTTTAGATGCTATCTTAATATATGCTGAAGGTTCAACCTTCCCTCCAGGATAAAATATAACTCCCTTTTCTGCTTTTTTATCTAAAGGATTTATAACAATGTTTCTGTCTATTTGTATTTTTACTTTTTCATTAGATTTTATAAATGCTTCTACATCAAAATTTGGTTTGTATGCTGGAACTGCCCATACTAAAAACATCACAGTCAATATGCAAAGTAAGCTTAAAAAGACTCCTGCAATTTTTTTAGCCTTCTTCAAATCTTCTCACCTCTTATACCTTTTCTAACCATCTCTTAAATTTATGATACTGAGATTTCTGATAAAGTTTATAAATAAAAGGAAAAATCCTATTTAATACAGAAATTATAACAAATGTTTTTGATGGATATACATATTTTTTATTTCTCTCCATACCTTTTATTATACATCCTGCAACATAGTGGGCAGACTGACTTGGGAAAGGTACTGGTGCAGTTTTTGTTGATGTTTTAAAGAAATTTGTTCTTGTTGCTATAGGGTATACAATCATTAGATGACAGTTTTTATCCATCTCAAATCTGTATGCATTTTGAAAAGAATCTACTGCACTCTTTGTTGCAGAATAAAGTGCATATCCAGGAAGAGGCATCTTTGCAACAGCTGAATCGGTTATAACATACATAAAACTATTATTTTTATTTATATTTTTCATCTTCTCTAAACAATATATTGGTGCAAATACATTTGTCTTAAATATCTTTTCTATATGTTCATAATTTGCCTCTTCAATTTTTTCATAATATGCAAAACCTGCATTAGCTATAAATATATCTATTTTATCAAACAATTCTAAAGCAAAATCAAATAGTTTATCTAATTCCTCTTTATTTGAAACATCACATTTATAGGGATATACATTATTTATTTTAGGTATTTTATCTACATCCCTTGAAACAGCTATTATTTTACACCCTTTTTGTGACAGCATATATAAAAGTTCAAGACCTATACCAGATGATGCACCTGTTAATATAATATTTTTACCCATTAAATTCATACTTTCATCCCCTCTATTTCAGCCTTTGGAAATACAATATTAAAATCAGTAACTTTAATAACAGCAATTGGTTTATAGTATTGTATATTAGGAAAATAATTTTCATTAATTTCTATTTGTTCTATCCTTGCAAAACTTCCCTTACCGCTGCCATAAAAATTTGTGTAATATAATTTGTCCTCTTGTTTTTGAACTAATGGAAATGGTAAAAGTTTTGTATTTACAGGAAACTTCATTTTTCCATCTTTAAAAGTTATTTTTAATATCCTTTCTTCTCCCTTTGAAAATTCTACTTGACTCACATTCCCATTTTGTTTTATGTTGCAATCCGCAATCTCCTTTGGTATAGCCCAATTCCTTATTCCATTTACAACGCTTTCTTGTGTTGTTACATATATTTTTGATATTGTATTTAATTTTTTACCATTGAATTTAAATTTTCCTGGTATAAAAAGAAGCTCCCTATATGGTCCTACATCCGACTCCTTGTAGTCCACAATCATAACACACCCTAAACCACCACAGGGACAATCCTTTAAAAAATCCTGTGAAAATATGTGATTCTTTATAAAGCTTTTTTTAAATTTATAGAGCAATATATACCCATCTCCCTTTAAACTCCAAGGTGCCTCCTTATACATAAAAATCCCCCTTAAACTAACTATTTATTAATTATTATATAACATTTTTTACTAAAATTGTATTAACAATTTGTGTACATACGTATAATAACACACAGATAATTTTAAGCATAAGGTAGCTCCAATTGTTGATAACCCACTTGTTAGCTAAAGTATGAAAAAGCCCTATGAAAGGATTTCAACAGGCTCTTTCGTTAGCTTTAGCAATTCTTAGCTTTTCGACTTTAGAAAAGTCCGTAATTTGGCACAGGACGTGCCGAGCCGAAAGACCATCAGGACGATGGCATCGCGAGGATAGGACTTTTTCAAACAAAGAAAAGCTTAGAATTGCTTAAGCCGTAGAACAAATGCCTAAAAAATCCTTCATAGGGCTAATCAATACATATCTTTTTTAAAAGCCTGAGCTCTAATTATAGCATAAAGCAGATTTTAATATTTTTACAAATTATAAACATCATAATCCACTCTATTTTCCATAACCTCAATAACAGCCCTTAAGGTGTCAAGCGAAGTCAATACCCTAATGTTTCTCTCTATTGCTCTTCTTCTTATTTTAAATCCATCTCTTTCTAAATCATTACCCTTTGTCGGTGTATTTATGACTAAATTTATATTTTCTCTGTCAATAAAATCAAATATCTCATCATCCTTCACCAATCTTACGTCTATTCCTTCTTTTTTTAGTACCTGCATCGTTCCATCTGTCGCATATATTTCACACCCTAATTTTTTCAATCTCTTGGCTAAATTGATAAATTCATATTTATCATAATCATTTACTGATGCAAATATATTTTTAATTTTTCTTATATCTAAACCTACCCCTAAAAATCCCTTATAAAGTGCTTCGTTTAAACTTCTTCCTACACCTAAAACCTCCCCTGTAGACTTCATTTGAGGTCCTAATGCAATTTCAGCATTCTTAAGTTTTTCGGTTGAGAAAACAGGAACCTTTACTGCAACAATTTCTGATTCTTTATATATATTAACTCCATATCCTATATCCTTTAATTTTTCCCCAAGCATTACTCTTGTTGCAACTTCAACAATTGGAACTTTTGTAACTTTGCTTATAAAAGGAACTGTTCTTGATGCCCTCGGATTTACCTCTATAACATATAGCTCATCTTGATGCTCTATAAACTGTATATTGAGCATTCCTTTAATACCTATTGCCTTTGAAATCTTTTTTGTATATTCTAAAACCTTCTCCTTTATTTTTTGTGAAGCACCCTGCGTTGGATATATTGTTATACTATCTCCTGAATGGACACCTGCACTTTCTAAATGTTCCATTATCCCCGGAATTAACACATCTTCACCATCTGAAATTGCATCAACCTCAATCTCTCTTCCACAAATATATTTATCAATAAGTACTGGGTTTTTATTATTCCTTTCAAAGGCAGACATTAAATAGAATTTAAGTTCATCTTCACTCCTTGTTATCTCCATACCCTGTCCGCCAAGCACATAGGATGGCCTAACTAAAAGAGGAAAACCTATTTCTTTTGAAGCCTTTATTCCTTCCTCTACTGACCACACTGCCCTTCCCTTTGGTCTTTTTATATTTAGCCCTTCAAGAAGTTCATCAAACCTTTCCCTATCCTCTGCTAAATCTATCTGCTCCGATGAAGTTCCAAGTATTTTTATTTCCCTTTTATCTAAATATTTAGCAAGCTTGATAGCAGTCTGTCCTCCAAATTGAAGTATTACTCCATAGGGTTTCTCCTTTTCTATAACATTTAAAACATCTTCTTCTGTTAGAGGCTCAAAATACAATTTATCCGACATATTAAAATCAGTACTTACTGTTTCAGGGTTGTTATTTATTATTATAGTCTCAAAGCCAAGCCTTTTTAAGGCAAGTACACAGTGAACTGAGGAGTAGTCAAACTCTATACCCTGACCTATTCTAATTGGACCTGAGCCTATTACTACAACTTTTTTATTATTTGTCACTATAACTTCATCAAAGTCCTCATAGGTTGAATAGTAATATGGAGTTTCTGCTTCAAATTCTCCTGCACAGGTATCCACCATCTTGTAGACTGGATTTATGTTCCATTCTCTTCTTAAGTTCTTTATCTTTTCTACATCTACATTTAAAAATTCGGCAATTGCTCTATCAGAAAAACCAATCTTTTTATATTCACTTAGTATCTCTCTATTTACATCCCTTAAACTTAACTTCTTTAATTTTTCTTCTTTATCAACTATATTCTTAATCTTATATATAAAAAATTTATCTATCTTAGTTATATTTGAAATTTCTGTAGTACCTATGCCCCTTCTTAAAAGTTCTGCTATTATAAATAAACCTTCATCAGTAGGCTCCTTTATACTTTGTTTTAATTCATCTATATCTATATTTCTGTATTTTTTTAATTCCAATGAATATGCACCTATCTCAAGGGAACGGACTCCCTTTAAAAGTGCCTCCTCAAAGTTTCTTCCTATTGCCATAACTTCTCCAGTTGCCATCATCTTTGTTCCAAGGGTGTTATCTGCTTGAACAAACTTATCAAAAGGCCATTTTGGTATCTTTACAACTACATAATCTAAACTTGGCTCAAAGCAGGCATAGGTTTTATTTGTTATTTCATTTTTTATCTCATCAAGGCTATATCCAAGGGCAATCTTTGTGGCAACCTTTGCAATAGGATAGCCTGTTGCCTTTGAAGCAAGGGCAGATGAACGCGACACCCTTGGATTTATTTCAATTACTGCATACTGAAAGGAATTAGGGTTTAGTGCAAACTGAACGTTACATCCTCCCTCAATTCCAACTGCATTTATTATATCTATTGCTGCTGTTCTTAGCATCTGATATTCTCTATCTGATAATGTTTGGCTTGGTGCAACAACTATGCTGTCTCCAGTGTGCACTCCAACAGGGTCTATATTTTCCATATTGCACACAGTTATACAATTTCCTTGACCATCGCGTATAACCTCATACTCTATTTCCTTCCATCCCTTTACACTCTTTTCTATGAGAACCTGTCCTATCGAACTTAATTTCAATCCTGTTTCTAAAATTTTCTTCAGTTCCTCTTCATTTTCTGCAATTCCACCACCTGTTCCACCTAATGTATAAGCAGGTCTTACTATTACAGGGTATCCAATTTCCTTTGCAAACTTTAAACCATCCTCAAGGCTTGTAACAATTTCACTCTCAATTATTGGTTGATTTATTCTTTTCATAAGGTCTCTAAACAATTCCCTATCTTCTCCACGCTTTATTGCCTCAATCTTTGTACCTATAACATTAACATTGTATTTTTGAAGTATACCCTTCTCATAAAGTTCAACAGCTAAATTAAGACCTGTCTGTCCACCCATTCCTGCAAGAAGTGAATCTGGCCTCTCCTTTTCTATTATCCTCTCTAAAACCTCCACTGTTAACGGTTCTATGTATACCTTATCTGCCACCTCTTTATCCGTCATAATTGTAGCTGGATTTGAATTTACTAATACAACCTCAATTCCTTCCTCCTTTATTGCCATACATGCTTGAGTTCCTGAATAATCAAACTCTGCTGCTTGTCCTATAACTATTGGCCCTGAACCTATAACAAGTACCTTTTTTATATTCCTATTAAGTGCCATAATATCCCTCCTATAGTACTAATTTTAAAAATTCATCAAATATATAGTCGTTATCTTTTGGACCAGGACAAGCTTCTGGATGAAATTGAACTGAATAAATTGGAAGCTTTTTGTGTCTCATTCCTTCGATTGTACCATCATTTAAGCTAATATGTGTCGCCTCCATATCTTCTGGAATAATGTCAACATAATATCCGTGGTTTTGAGATGTTATATATATTTTGTTTTTCATTAAATCCTTTACAGGATGATTACAGCCTCTATGCCCATATTTAAGTTTTTTAGTTCTTCCTCCAAGACTTAGGGCTATTAACTGGTGCCCTAAGCATATGCCTACAATTGGTTTTTTATTTATTAATTCTTTTATATTTTGAATAACACATTGCAGCTCCTCTGGGTCTCCTGGCCCATTTGATAAAAATACCAAATCAGGGTTTACCTCTAAAATTTCTTTATATGATGCTGTAGCTGGAAATACGGTTAATCTGCATCCTCTTTTTATAAAGCTTCTTATTATATTCTGCTTTACTCCAAAGTCATATACCGCAACGTGCTTACCTTTTCCTTCTATTTGATATTTTTGATTTGTAGTTACCTTAAGCACTGCATCCTTATTAGAAAAGTTTTGCATCATTTCCTTTGCTCTATCAAAAGAAATGTCAATAGGTACTATAACCCCCTTCATTGTACCTGCATCTCTTAGTATTTTAGTTAAAGCTCTTGTATCTATTCCCTCTAATCCTACTATTTTATTTTTCTTAAAATATTCATCTAAGCTCAATTTACACCTAAAATTACTTGGAAGTGTACATTTTTCTTTAACAACAAATCCCTTAACCTTAATATTTTCAGATTCTACATCTTCAAAGTTTATACCATAATTTCCTATGAGAGGATATGTCATAACGACTATTTGTCCATAATATGAAGGATCAGTTAAAACCTCCTGATACCCTGTCATACCAGTATTAAATACTACTTCACCAACTGTTTCTTGCAGGTCTCCAAATGCATTACCAATGAACTCTATTCCATTTTCAAGTATTAGCTTTGCCTTCATATTTTCCCTCCTTTAAGCTCTTTAGAGGCTAAATTAAATAATTTAAAATTAGATAATTTTCATATACAATATTTCCTTTGAATTAAAAAGGACACTCAAGAGATTATAAACACTAATCCCTTAAGTGTCCATTATGTTTCATGAAAATATGTTGGCAAAGCAATAGTTTTAATTAAATTACAAAAAATTGTCATATTTATCATACTCCTTTCTGGCCTCACGGGACCAATTTAAAGTGTATTTTTTAAAATTTTAATCTAATATAAACACGGTGTCAATTCAAAAAGAATTATTTTTTATTTTAAAATTTTTCCGAATATTGTTTTTCTAAAATTAAAAAAGAAATAATATTTATATATTGAGAATTTACATCTACAAAAGAAGGAAAAATAAAGTACGTGTCGAATTTTATTAAATTGAATGTTAATTTAGAAGGGGGAATCTTTATGACTAAAAAGAAATCACTTGCTGCGTTTACTTTGGTGGTTTTTATGCTTATCAATCTATTTTACTTTTTCCCGCCAAAGCAAACGTTTGCTCAAGGCAAAACAAAACTAATCATTCACTATGCTAAGGACCCAAATACCAATAAGGACTGGAACCTTTGGATTTGGCCTGCAGGAAAAGATGGTAAAAAATATGAGTTTACTAAAAAGGATAACTTTGGTCCCTATGCAGTTATAGAATTTGATGAAAGCTATGATAAGGTTGGGTTTATAGTAAGAACTGATGATTGGGAAAAGGATGTTGCAGAGGACAGATTTGTTGATAAGTTTAAGGATGGTGTAGCTGAAATATGGCTGCTTCCTGGAGATCCTGAAATTTATTATTCAAAGCCAGATAAGAAAAATTCTGCACCTGTTGAGCTGAAAGAAAAAACAAAGGTTACTGTTCATTACTATAGATACGATGGAAAATACGATGGATGGAATCTTTGGATTTGGCCTTTTGGTAAGCAGGGAAAAGGATACAATTTTACAGGCAAGGATAGCTTTGGAGTTGTTGGTACATTTGTTATTGATGATACCTTAGGCGTAGATAAACTTGGAATCATAACAAGAAGAAGTGAACCTAACAATGACTGGGCTGAAAAGGAATTTGGTGATAGATTTATAACTAAGTTTAAAGATGATGGTTCTGCTGAAATATGGTTAATGCAAGGAGATGAAAGGGTTCACTATTCTATGGATACACTTGATTTAACACATAAATTAGTTTCTGCATCAATTGATGGCATTAGCACTATAAATATTGAAGTTAACTTCCCATTTGAAATTAATGATACCCTAAAGTACAAGATAACTATTAAGGATAACGAAAAAACATATACAATTAAAGAGATAAAAGTTGACGAATCTACAAAGGTTGACAATAAAGCAAGAAGACTAAGTATAGTGCTTAATGAAAAATTAGCACTTGATAAAACAATTACAGTAGAATTTAAAGACTATGGAACAAAAACTGCAACCTTTGGTCAAATATTTAGCTCTAAGGAATTTGATGAACTTTACTTCTATTCAGGAAATGACCTTGGTGCAAACTACTCAAAGGAAAAAACGACCTTTAAGGTATGGGCACCAACTGCAAGTGAAGCAAAACTTGTTATCTACTCAAAATGGGATGATAAACAGGGTAAGGAACTTGCAATGAAAAAGGAAGAAAAGGGCGTATGGTCATATACATTAGATGGTGACCAAAACGGAACAATTTATACCTATAAGGTAAAAATAGGCGACAGCTGGAACGAAGCTGTTGACCCCTATGCAAAGAGCGTTACAGTAAATGGCGATAAGGGAGTTGTTATTGATTTATCAAGAACTAACCCTGAAAAATGGAATCCAAAATCTAAGCCACAATTTAAAAATCCTGTAGATGCTATAATCTGCGAACTTCACATAAGGGATTTATCAGTTCATCCAGATAGCGGAATTAAAAACAAAGGAAAGTTCTTAGGTTTAACAGAGACAGGAACTAAAACAAAGAAGGGAACACCTACTGGACTTGATTATATTAAAAGTTTAGGGGTAACCCATATAGAAATACTGCCAATGTTTGATTTTGCATCAATTGATGAAACTTCAACAAAACCTCAATTTAACTGGGGATATGATCCTAAAAACTACAATGCACCAGAGGGAAGCTACTCAACTGACCCATATAACCCAATGTCAAGAGTGTCTGAGCTTAAGACTATGGTTCAAACACTACACGACAATGGTTTAAGGGTAATTATGGATGTAGTTTACAACCATATGTACAGTGCTGAAGCTGCTAATTTTAACAAACTTGTACCAGGATACTTCTTTAGAACTGATGCATCAGGTAAACTCACAAATGGTTCTGGATGTGGAAATGATGTCGCTTCTGAAAGAAGTATGGCAAGAAAATTTATAGTTGAATCTGTTGTTTATTGGGCTAAGGAATATAACGTTGATGGATTCAGATTTGACCTAATGGGACTTTTAGATATTGAAACTATGAATACAATAAGAGCTGAACTTGATAAAATAGACCCATCTATTTTAATAATAGGAGAAGGTTGGAACCTCTCAACAGCACTTGATGACAGCCTAAAGGCAAACCAAAAGAATGCTGAAAAGATGCCAAGAATTGCCCATTTTAATGACACTATAAGAGATGGTATAAAGGGAAGCGTATTTAACCACAACGAACCTGGATTTGTTAATGGAAGTCGTTCTTCACAATTTAAAGTTATGTCTGGTATTGTAGGTGGAATAGATTATTCAAGTGGAATAAGCACTTGGGGTAATATTGAACCCGTTCAGTCTGTTGTTTACTGTGAAGCCCACGACAACAATACCCTATATGATAAACTAAAGTTTACTAATCCAAATGCATCTGAAGAAGAAATAAAAGCTATGCATAAGCTGGCTGGTGCAATTGTTCTAACTTCACAGGGAATTCCATTCCTACACGCAGGACAGGAATTTATGAGAACAAAACAAGGAAATGACAACAGTTACAATGCAAGCGACGAAATAAACAGACTCGATTGGGATAGAAAAGACCAAAACATTGATGTAGTTGAATATTATAAAGGATTAATAGAGCTTAGAAAAAATCACCCTGCCTTTAGAATGCCAACAGCTGAAATGATTAAAAAACATCTTGAATTTTTAGATACACCAACAAATGTTATCGCATATACTCTAAAGGACAATGCGAACGGAGATAAGTGGAAGAATATTGTAGTTGCCTTCAATGGAACTGAAAAAGAACAAAAGATTACTCTTCCAAGCCGTGGAAAATATTGTGTTGTTGTAAACGGACAAAAGGCAGGTGTTAAAACACTTGAAACTGTAAACGGTGGAACCCTTACACTTCCACCAAAGACAGCATATGTTCTATATGAAAAGACAACAAACTATACACTTGTTTTGTCAGCAATAATTCTTGTTGGAATGTTGGGATTTGTTGGATACCATATGTACAGCAAATTAAATAAGAGATGATTAATTTAGAGCCCTACTTTTGTAGGGCTCAAGCTGTTTAAAAAGTTATGTATTGATTAGCCCCATGAAGGATTTCTTAGGCATTCGTTCATTTCGCTAATCAATTCTAAGCTCACGAAATATGCCAATTCAAAATCCTTTCATGGGGCTTTTTCATACTTTAGCTAACAAACAGGTTTATCAACAATTTAAAAATTCACTATTAAACCTTATCCTATTCATTATAAAAATCTAAAAAGGAATATTCCTTATCTCCCTTTTTCCAGCCTAATATACAGTCCATATTTACATTTTTTGAAGCATTGAAAATAGATTTATCAACATCATTAAACTTCTTTTTCAATTCCTTTATAAGCTCTTTAATTTCGTATCTCTTATTTGCAATCTTTTCTGCTGCTACCATACAAGCACAGTTTATAGGCCATATACCATTTGCCTTTGTAAACTGTTCTATATGTCTCTCTTCTATATAATACATTGGACGAATTAACTCTATCCCCTCAAAGTTTTCTGACTTTAGCTTTGGCATCATTGTTTTGAAGTTACCAGAATACAAAACATTTAGCATAATAGTCTCTATAACATCATTAAAATGATGACCAAGTGCAAGCTTATTACATCCAAGTTCCTTTGCTTTTGAATATAGGGCACCTCTTCTCATTCTTGCACACATATAGCAGGGATAATCCTTTACTATTCTATCTGCAACTTCAAAAATTCCAGATTCAAATATTTTTATTGGTATATTTAAATAGTTGCAGTTGTCAATAAGAAGTGCTCTTATACTTTCGTGATATCCAGGATCCATTGCTATAAATTCAAGCTCAAAATTAATCTTACCGTGTCTTTTTAGCTCTTGAAAAAGCTTTGCCATAAGCATACTATCTTTTCCACCTGATACTGCAACAGCAACCTTATCCCCATCTTCAACAAGTTTAAATTCATCTATTGCCTTAACAAATTTAGTCCAAAGTTTATTTCTATATGTTTTAATTATACTTCTTTCTATATCCTTTAAAGGTTTCCTTTCACTAAAAGGAACTAATATGGGACAACCAGTTCCCGAAAGTTTATTTTCACTCATACATCATCTCTCCTTAATCTATTTTATACTCAAATATTATAATATATTCATAAACTTAAATACAAATATAATTTATATAGCATTGCAATATATAATTTGACATCTAAATATTTTTATATTATAATTTTAATAATGATTTTTATAATATTAATTACAAATTTGTATTTTATTGCACAATATTATCTCATATCTATAATTAAATATTGAGATAAATTTATTAGCTGAATTCCATTTTAAATGGATACGGGGGAACCATCTAGGGTGAATCAGTTTGTTTCTGTAGGGCACCTCCAGTCCGAACCCATAAGCTAACCTCGGAAGCTGAAAGGAGGATTTTTATGCAAAATTCAAAATCAAACATGCATACTAACTTTAATAATCTCAAATCTACAATTGATGATTATTTAAAAATTAAAGACACTATTAAAACAGCCCTTGAAGACAAAAAAGTTGTGGAACAACAAAAGCAAAAAATTTTAAAAATATTTGGTGCAACTGAAGAGGACTGGAATGACTATAAATGGCAACTCAGAAATAGGATTACTTCTTCTGAGATTTTAAAACATGTTATACCTTTAACTGACCAAGAAGCACAACAAATCGATGAAGTTGCTAAAAAGTACAGATTTGCTATTTCTCCTTACTATCTATCATTAATTAATCCTAACGATCCAAACTGCCCAATTAAGCTTCAATCAATTCCTAAGTTTGAAGAATTAGATGAATTTGGTGAACTTGATCCTATGGGTGAAGAGTTTACTACACCTGTTAACTCAGTTACACAAAGATATCCCGATAGAATGATAATAAATGTTACAAATATATGTGGAATGTTTTGTAGGTTTTGTCAAAGAAGACGTTTGATTGGAGAAACTGATAAACATACTTGTAAAGATGATATTAAAAATGCAATTGAATATGTAAAGCAAAATCCTCAAATTAGAGATATACTAATAACTGGTGGAGATTCACTTATGCTTTCAGATAGTGAATTGGAATGGATTTTAAAATCTCTACGTGAAATACCACATGTAGAAATAATTAGGCTTGGTAGTAGAGCTCCTGTTACTCTACCTCAAAGAATAACTCCACAGCTTGTTGATATGATTAAAAAATATCATCCAGTATATCTCAATACTCATTTTAATCATCCTAGAGAAATATCTGAAGAATCAAAAAGAGCTTGTGAATTGTTAGTAAATGCCGGTATTCCGTTAGGAAATCAAATGGTTCTTCTTAATAACATAAATAACGATAAATACGTTGTTCGAAAACTAAACCAATCACTATTAAAAATCAGAGTTAGGCCATATTATATTTTCCATCCTAAAAAAGTCAAAGGTACAAAACATTTTTGGGTTAATTTCCAAGAGGGATTGGAAATTATGGAAAGTTTACGTGGAAGAACATCAGGTATGGCTATACCAACTTATATAGTAAATGCTCCTAAAGGCGGAGGTAAAACCCCACTTTTACCTAATTATTTGTTGTATTTTGGAAAAGATAAAGTTGTATTTAGAAACTGGAAAAATGATGTATTTGAAATTGAAAATGACTTATAATATATTAAAAAATTAGATAGGATTTTTCCTATCTAATTTTTTTTATAAAACTATTGCAAAAATAAAAATTATAAACTATAATATGATTGTGAAATATATGACAATCTTTTTGTAATACGTGCACTTTTTAGTGCTCTTAATATTTGATTTAGTTTGTTAATATTTTAACTTTCAAGTATTAAGTACCCTTTTAACTATACTTCGACATTTCTTATGATGTTATTATTTTAACAAGTGAGGTGTTTTTTATGGCGGTAACAAACAGAGAGGAACTACTTCAAAAAATCTCTGAAATAAGAGAAGCTCAAAAGAAATTTGCAACCTATACACAAGAACAGGTTGACGAGATTTTCAGACAAGCAGCAATGGCTGCAAACAATGCAAGAATATATCTTGCAAAGATGGCTGTTGAAGAAACAGGAATGGGTATAGTAGAAGACAAGGTTATAAAGAACCACTTCGCATCAGAATACATCTACAACAAATACAAAGATGAAAAGACTTGTGGCGTTATTGAAAAGGATGAAACTATGGGACTTACAAAGATAGCAGAACCAATAGGAGTTATTGCTGCTATAGTTCCAACAACAAACCCAACATCAACAGCAATATTCAAGGCACTACTTGCTTTAAAGACAAGAAACGGTATAATATTCTCTCCTCACCCACGTGCTAAAAAATCAACTATAGAAGCTGCACGAATAATACTTGACGCTGCTGTTAAGGCTGGTGCTCCAAAGAATATTATAGGATGGATTGATGAACCATCTGTTGAACTTTCACAGCTTGTTATGGCAGAATCTGACTTAATTCTTGCAACTGGTGGCCCTGGAATGGTAAAGGCTGCATATTCTTCAGGAAAGCCTGCAATAGGGGTTGGTGCTGGTAATACACCTGCTATAATTGATGAGTATGCACATATTAAAATGGCGGTAAACTCAATACTTCTTTCAAAGAGCTTTGACAATGGTGTTATCTGTGCATCAGAACAATCTGTAATAGTACTTGATGAAGTATATGATGAAGTAAAAAATGAATTTATTGAAAGAGGAGCATATATCTTAAAGGGAGATGAGGTTGACAAGGTTAGAAAGATTCTTCTTGTTAACGGCTCAATAAACCCAAATATAGTTGGACAAAGCCCACAAAAGATAGGTGAAATGGCTGGTGTTAAGGTACCAGACAATGCAAGAATAATAATTGCTGAAGTTGATTCAGTTGAAATTGATGAACCATTCTCCTATGAAAAGTTATCTCCAGTTCTTGCAATGTATAGAGCTCATTCCTTTGATGAGGCACTTGATAAGGCAGTAACACTTGTTAAGCACGGCGGATTTGGTCATACTTCAGTTCTATACACAGATACAATAAAGTGCAAGGATAGAGTTGAAAAGTTCAGTATGGCAATGAAGACAGGAAGAACAATAATAAATATGCCTTCTTCACAAGGTGCAATTGGAGATATTTATAACTTCAGACTTGCTCCATCTCTAACTTTAGGCTGCGGTTCTTGGGGTGGAAACTCTGTTTCTGAAAATGTAGGAGTTAAGCATCTTCTAAACATTAAGAACGTAGCTGAGAGGAGAGAAAATATGCTTTGGTTTAGAGTACCAGAAAAGATATACTTCAAATATGGTTGTCTTCCTGTAGCACTACAAGAGCTAAAGGATATGGGCAAGAAAAGAGCATTCATAGTAACTGATAAGGTACTGTTTGATTTAGGATATGCTGAGAAGGTTACTAACGTGTTAGATAGTATAGGAATTGAAACAAGCGTATTCTTTGAAGTTGAACCAGATCCAACACTTGCTTGTGCTAAAAAGGGTGCTGATTTAATGAGAGCATTTAACCCAGACGTTATAATAGCACTTGGTGGTGGTTCACCAATGGATGCTGCAAAGATTATGTGGGTAATGTATGAACATCCAGAGGTTAGATTTGAAGATCTTGCAATGAGATTTATGGATATAAGAAAGAGAGTTTACAGATTCCCAGAACTTGGACAAAAGGCTATGATGGTGGCAATTCCAACATCAGCTGGTACAGGTTCAGAAGTTACTCCTTTTGCAGTTATAACTGATGAAAAGACTGGAATTAAGTATCCTCTTGCTGATTATGAATTAACTCCTGATATGGCAATTGTTGATACTGAACTTATGATGAATATGCCAAAGGGATTAACAGCAGCTTCAGGTATAGATGCTCTAACTCACGCAATAGAGGCTTATGTTTCAGTTCTTGCATCAGAATATACAAATGGACTTGCACTTGAGGCAATAAGATTGATATTTAAGTATCTACCTCTTGCATATAGTGAAGGCCCAACTAACCAAAAGGCAAGAGAAAAGATGGCACACGCTTCAACTATGGCTGGTATGGCATTTGCAAATGCTTTCCTTGGTGTATGCCACTCAATGGCACATAAACTTGGTGCAATGCATCATATACCACACGGTATAGCAAATGCTCTACTAATAAATGAAGTAATCAGATTTAATGCAGTAGATAATCCAAGAAAGCAGGCTGCATTCCCACAATATAAGTATCCAAACGCTAAGTGGAGATATGCAAGAATTGCAGATTACCTTGGACTTGGTGGAAAGACTGAAGAAGAAAAGGTAGAACTTCTAATTAAGGCTATAGATGAGCTTAAGGAAAAGCTAAATATACCAAAATCAATAAAGGAAGCTGGAGTTTCAGAAAAGAAATTCTATGCAACACTTGATGAAATGGCTGAACAAGCATTTGATGATCAATGTACAGGTGCAAACCCAAGATATCCATTAATTAGCGAAATTAAGGAAATGTATATAAATGCTTTTGAAGGCAGATAATAAGTAAATTCCATATAGTTTTCATTAGTTTACCCCTATCCTAATAGTTTATCCCCTTGCATTATTGATATATAATAAAGAGCTAACAGTTTTTATTCTGTTAGCTCTTTATTTATGCCTTCTTGCAAAATCAACAAATTTAAATTTATCTGGTCTATGCCTCGACTCTGTATACTGAAATAGAGTCATATCTTCTAAGTAAACATAGTTTTTTACGACAACAACAACGTCATATCCTTCTAAATCCAAATACTTTTTATCCTCATCGGTTGCATTTTTTACAACTATCTCCTTCTTTGCAAAGGATATTTTTAATCCCAACACCTCTTCAATGTATTGATATATTGAATTTTGGCATATTTCCTTTGTAAATCCATCAGCTACCCTTTTTAAAATGAAATCCTTATCAAGTATTATTCGTTTACCCTTTATTTTTCTTGCCCTAACTATCCTCCAAACCTCATCTTTTTCACTAATTTGAAGCTGTTTTTGAAGATATTTATCAGGCCTTATAACTTCAAGCTCCTCAACTATTGTTTGTACAGAACCACCCATTTTACTTGCAAGTTCTTTAAAACTTATAAGACCCGATATCTGAAAATCAAACTTATTTAAATCAAGAACAAAGGAACCCTTACCCTTAATCTTTTGTATATATCCATTCTGTTCAAGATGCAGTAGGGCCTTTCTTACAGTATCCCTTGATACATCGTACATCTGCATTAGTTCGTTTTCTGAAGGAAGTTTAGCATTAGGTTCATATTCTACCTTTTCTATTTTTTCCACAATGTCATTATATATTATTAGATATTTACTATTTTCCATTCTCATCACCAATGATATTGTAACACGCCTTACATTACTTTACAATATAGTAAACTACAGATTCATAGGGTCTCAAAGTTAAATTATACAAGTCTACTCCACTGTCTTTATAATTTGATAATAATATTTCTACTCTACCTTTAATGTCTATTTCTCCTTCTAAGTTAACCTTAGTAGGCTCTCCATAGAAGTTATTTACAGCTATGATTAGCTCATCTTTATACCTTCTTGCATAAGCAAATACTCTTTCGTGCTCTACACAAAGTGGAATATAGTCACCATATGCAACAACGTCATACTCTTTTCTTATTCTTATAAGTTCCCTGTAATGGCTTAAAATTGAATCCGCATCATTTATCTGAGCTTCAACATTTATTCCTTTAAAATTATTTGAAACTGATATCCAAGGTTGTCCATCTGTAAAACCAGCATTCTCACTATCATCCCACTGCATTGGAGTTCTTGAGTTGTCCCTTGACCTTTCCATTATTATCTTCATTACTTCTTCGTCATCCATTCCCTTTTCTTTTAGGATTCTATAATAGTTTATAGATTCAACATCCTTATAGTACTCTATTTTGTCAAAATATGGATTTGTCATACCTATTTCTTCACCTTGGTATATATATGGGGTTCCCCTTAACATATGAATTGAGGTTGCAAGCATCTTGGCCGATTCTTTATGATATTTTTTATCATCTCCAAATCTTGAAACAACTCTTGGTTGGTCGTGGTTACACCAAAACACTGCACTCCAGCCATTACCTTTCTGCATACCAGTTTGCCATTCATTAAATATCTTCTTTAGCTCTTTAAAATCAAAATCCATAAGAGCCCACTTATCACCATTTTTATAATCTACCTTTAAATGATGAAAATTAAATACCATTGAAAGTTCTTTTTCTTCTGGGTTTGTATATTTTATGCAGTTATCAATTGAAGTAGATGACATCTCTCCTACTGTAATTATATCATCATACCTACCAAATGTGTTTTGGTTAAGCTCCTTTAAATATTTATGAATGTTTGGGCCATCAGTATAAAATCTTCTTCCATCTCCTATTGAATCATCCTCAAATACTGCTGGTTTTGATATAAGATTTATAACATCAAATCTTAGTCCCTTTACTCCCTTTTGCAGCCAAAAGTTTACTATTTCATATACATTTTTTCTTACCTCTTCGTTATCCCAATTTAAATCCGCCTGGGTTACATCAAACAAGTGTAGGTAATATTCTCCAAACTTTTCTACGTATTCCCAAGCACTTCCTCCAAACTTAGACTGCCAGTTTGTTGGTTTTTCTTTAAATATATAAAAGCCTTTATACTTTTCATCACCCTGAAGAGCTCTTTTAAACCACTCGTGTTCTGTCGAAGTATGGTTTAAAACCATATCAAGCATTATACCAATATCCCTCTTTTGTGCTTCCGTAACTAAATTTTCAAAATCCTCCATTGTTCCAAATCTACTATCTATATTATAATAATCTGCAACATCATATCCATTATCCCTTTGGGGTGAAACATAAAAAGGAGTTAGCCATATATAGTCAACCCCTAAAAACTTTAAATAATCAAGTTTCTCAATAACACCTCTTAAATCTCCAAAACCATCTCCATTTGAGTCTTTAAAGGATTTTGGGTAAATTTGATATACAACACTCTTTTTAAAGTCCTTCATCTCGTCACTCCTATTCTTTAATTTTTTTTAACACAATTGGGCTGTTTTGAAAACAGCCCAATTGTGAGTTTTAAATTAGGGGAAAGTCTATTCAACATTATTACTTGTTATCCTTAACAAGAATATTATTCTTCTTAAACAGTACTGTAAGCATAAATGGAACTACAATTGCAATTAGCATTGCTATAAAGAACTTAAACATAAATTGTGGCTTTATTGAAAGGATTCCTGGAAGTCCTCCAACACCAATTGAGTTTGCTAAAACACCAGTTCCTACTGAAAATACTGCTGCAATTGATGAACCAATCATTGCTGCAAGGAATGGATATACATATTTTAAATTGATACCAAACATTGCGGGTTCAGTTACCCCAAGGTAGCAGGATATACAAGCTGGAATTGAAACTTGCTTTTCTTCTTCATCGTGCTTATTTAAATAGATAATTGCAAGTACTGCAGAACCTTGTGCTATATTAGATAGTGCAATCATTGGCCATAGGTTTGTTCCACCAAGTTCGCTCATTAATTGTAGGTCTATTGCATTTGTCATATGGTGGAGACCTGTTATAACAAGTGGAGCATAAGTAAATCCAAATATTGCTGCAAATAGCCATCCGAATGCTGATGTAAGTCCTGCATAAACAACCTTTGATATTGCTGAACCTATTGCCCATCCAAGAGGTCCTAATATTGTATGTGCAATTAGCACAGTTGGAACAAGTGCAAAGAATGGAACTACTATCATTGATATATATGAAGGAACTATATCTCTAAGCTTTGATTCAAAGAATGAAAGAGTAAATCCTGCTAGTATTGCTGGGATTACTTGGGCTTGGTAACCAATCATCTTAACTTGTGCAAAACCAAAGTTCCATACTGGTATTTCCTTTGCTGTTGCAACCGCATAGGCATTAAGTAGCTGTGGTGAAACAAGTGTTATACCAAGTACTATACCAAGTATTTGTGTTGTACCCATCTTCTTTGATATTGACCACGTTATACCAACTGGTAAGAAGAAGAATATTGCTTCACCTATAAGCCATAGGAAATGGTGAACTCCAGCCCAAAATTGTGATATTTCTGTTAAGCTCTTTGTTCCATTTTCAAACATCTTAATATCGCCTATTATATTTCTAAAACCAAGTATAAGACCTCCAACAACAATTGCTGGAATAAGTGGTGCAAATATTTCACCAAGATGTGATATAAGTCTTTGAATTAGACTCATATTTTGTCTTGCTGCCTTCTTTGCTTCTTCTTTGCTAACACCTTCGATGCCTGCATATCTAACAAACTCATTGTAGAAAACAGCAACTTCATTTCCAATGATTACTTGGAACTGTCCTGCTTGAGTGAAGGTTCCCTTAACAACCTTCATCGCATCAATCTTTTTTACATCTGCCTTCTTTGGATCATTTAAAACAAATCTCATTCTTGTTGCACAGTGGGATACTGCCGCTATGTTTTCTTTTCCTCCCACATACTCTAAAAGTTCTTTTACATCATTTGCAAATTTACTCACTTTTGTTCCCCTCCATCCTAACTTGTACGTACAACTTTATTTTCATTTATATAATATCATGTACGTACAAGTAAGGCAATATTTTTTTGAAAATTTTAAGAAAAATTAAATAAGAAAAGATAGGGTGATAAGCACCCTATCTTTTCTTATTTTAATATATCCAATATTTCTTTTTCAGATAATGAACTTATAAAAACTTCTCCTTCTTTTATTACAGAATCAATTAATTCTTTTTTCTTATTTTGTAAATCATATATTTTTTCTTCAATAGAATCCTTAGTTATCATTTTAAATACTTGTACAACTTTCTTTTGACCTATTCTATGTGCTCTATCGGATGCTTGTTCTTCAACAGCCGGATTCCACCAAGGATCTAAATGTATTACAGTATCTGCTGTTGTAAGATTTAAACCTGTCCCTCCTGCCTTTAATGAAAGAAGAAAAATATCTGTTTTTCCATTGTTAAACTCATCTACTATTACTTTTCTTTTAGAAACATCAGTAGAACCATCTAAATATGAATATTTTATCTTTTTCTCCTCAAGAATTTTCTTAGTTAAATCTAACAACGATGTGAATTGTGAAAATATTAAAACCTTATGGTTTCCTTCGATTAACTCTTCTAACAGTTCCTCAAGCTGATTAAATTTTCCACTATCCCCCTTATAATCCTCTAAAAAAATTGAAGGATGACAACATATCTGTCTAAGCCTTGTAAGAAGCTTTAATACCTGTATTTTATTTGATTCAAATTCACCATTTTTTATGAGCCTTTCTACATCTTCCCGAGCCTTTAAAAGATACGCTTTATAAAGTTCATTTTGTTTTTTTGTCATTTCACATATAAGCTTTGTTTCAATCTTTTCAGGTAATTCATTTAACACGTCAGATTTTTTTCTTCTTAAGATAAATGGAGCAATTGTCTTTTTTAAATACTCCAATGTATTTTTATCATTATACTTTAAAATAGGTTTTTCATATTTATCTAAAAATTCATTTTTTGAGTATAAAAGTCCAGGTAGTACAAAATCAAATATAGACCAAAGCTCACTTAAATTATTTTCCATTGGAGTTCCAGTTAACGCAAATCTTACTCTACTGTTTATCTTTTTTACACTTCTGGCATTTAATGATTCAGGATTTTTTATATGTTGTGCTTCATCTAATATACACATATCAAACTCATAGTTTTTATAAAACTCTATATCTCTTCTTATTAATGGATATGATGTTATTATTACATCGTTATTTTCTATTTCTGATATAAGTTCTTCTCGTTTTTTTCTATCACCTTCAACTATCAAAACCTTTACTTCAGGAGCAAACCTTTCAAATTCACTCTTCCAATTAAATAGCAGTGAAGATGGTGCAACAATTAAAAATTTCTTGTTTTTGTTTTCACTTAAAATTAATGTAATTGTTTGTAATGTTTTACCAAGCCCCATATCATCCGCAAGGATTCCACCTAAATCAAGGTTAGATAAAGTTTTTAACCATTTAAAACATATTACTTGATAATCTCTTAATATATTTTTCAATGATGCAGGAATTTCTATCATCTCTTCTTTTGCATTCTTTATTTTGCTTAAAAAAATATCAATTTCCTTTCTACCCTCTATATTTAAATGATCACCAAATTTATTTAAAAATGCTAATGCTCTATATTTTGGTATATCAATTTCATTTTCAATTATTTCACTATCTTCAAATTCGTTCAGTATCTTTTTTACTTCTTCTATATTCTTTTCTTCTAAAGAAATTATTTCTCCACTTTTTAACCTGTGATAATTTTTCTTCTCCTTTATTGACTTTAATACATTTACTATTTCTTTTTTATCTATATCACTTATTTCAAATTCAAATCCAATAAGATTACTCCCATTATTTTTTATCTTGGTACTAACTGATATACTTCTTTCTCTATAAATTCCTTTAACAGCATCTGTATAGAATATTTCTGCTAAATCTTTTAAGGCCGGCATTATATGTTTTAAAAACATATATAATCCACCTTCATCTTCTAATACCAAATAATTATTAACCTGCTTAAAGCCTGATTGTTCAAGTAAATTTAATACTTTACCCTCTGCTTCAAAATTTCTGATTATTAAAGAAGTATTTTCGTCACTTGTAAATGCCTTAATCTCTTTTTCTCCATATTTAAATATCACATCTAATTTTATTCCCTTTTTATATTTATCAATATAAATTAAAGTCTTTAAATCTTCTACAACAATTTTCTTGTTTAAATCCCCTTTTATAATTACATTATCACTTTTTATTATTTTAGGTAATTGTTTCAATAGTTCATTTTTTAAGGATCCACTAAACTCAATCATATTATTTTTATCCATCAAATCAGTAAAGGCTAAATCATCAATTGTCATTTCATTTTGTATAAAAACAGACATTGTATTCATAAGTGGTGTCAAATCGTGTTTTGATAATATCTGTGAACCAAGTATTCTTCCTGTATCCCTTTCATAAACCACTTTAAGTTTTGCCTTTTCATATGTTGGCATAAACTCTGGTCTATAATTGTCTTCTATTGTAACAGATTGTATATTTAGTCCATTTTGTTTTGCAACCTCTTCTATTAATCCCGTTGATGCAATATTATAATCATATATCTTAATACCCGATGTTACTTGAGTTCCTCTCCACTTAATTCTATTATCTACAAGATTTCTTGCAGCCAATGTTCCCATTCTTACTGCATTTGTTGCAAGCGGTATATATTCATATGACTTAGTAGGATTATACCAAACTGCTGCACAATCCCCTGCTGCAAAAACATCTTCCCTTGATGTTCTCATATATTCATCTACAATTATTGCCCCATTTGAAATCATATTAAGTTTACCTTTAAACATTTCAGTTGAAGGTTTAAATCCTACACATACAATAACAACATCTGCATCATATTCACCCTTATCAGTTATAACTTTTATAACTAAAAAAATCACCATATATAATATATTTATATATGGTGATTTTTATGTAGAAGTCTGGGGTGAAAATTATTTACATACCTTTAGCCACTCCAGTATTTCTATTTTGTACCCATTTTAAAACAAAATATAATGGTATTCCTATTATAAGTGCACCAAGTCCCCATAACATTTGTTCCTTTGTTGCTTTAGTTAGTAACCATATACTAACTATAACCGAAATTATTGGTAGTATGCTGCCAAAAGGCATATTATAAGTACTCTTCATACCACGTTTTCTAAATACTATTACAGAAAGACAAGTTGGAATATATTGTGCAAATCTTGATATAACAGATATCATAGCAAGTTGTGTAAATGTACCTGATACTGCAACAGGTATTGCAAGAAGAACAGTTATAATTACAGCTATATAAGGTACGTCGTGCTTATTTTTCTTTGCTATATAGTTTGGAAGTATTCCATCCTCTGCAAGTGCAACACCTGATCTTGGGGCATTAAATGAAGCTGCTATGTTTATACCTCCAATTGATAATAGGGTTGCAATTGCTACAAACTTTTCACCTAAACCTCCCATAAATACCTTTGCTGCATCAGCTACAGGTGTTGTACTTTCAGCAAGTGCTCCTCCTAAGATACCAACAGCAATAATTTGAACAAGAATATAGACAATTGATGCTAAAATCATAGTTGCTATAATTGCTCTTGGTATATTTTTTGTGGTTCATCCATATCTTCTGCTGCAACAGCAATTGATTCAAAACCTGTAAAGGCATAGAAGATTAGAATAGCAGCTGAACCTATAGTTGCACCGCTTGTCCCATTAGGAAACATAGGAGTAAAATTTCCACCTTTTATAAAGAATAAACCTATAATTACAAATAAAATGAGAGGCAATAATTTAGCGACTGTTACAATATTATTTAAATATTTTGTAGCTTTTACACCAGAAATATTAACTAATCCAAGTCCCACCAAAATTGTTGTTGCAATTAGATTCTTTGCAATGGGCGTTGATGCTGCTGGTATAAATTTGGATAATGCTGTTGCAAATCCTACTGCCATTGTTGCCCAAGCAATGATGCTTATTGCCCATTTCATTATTCCAACTTCAAAACCTACAAATTCTCCAAATGCTTCCCTTGCATATACATAGGGGCCTCCATTTTTATTAAAAAGACCACCAACTTCAGCAAAACATAACGCCATTGACATAACCAACAAAGTATCAAAAATATAAATCCATATACTTCCTGGTCCTATTATCTTCATAGCCTTACCTGGCAAAAGATATATTCCTGAACCAATAACACCATTAATACCTAATAAAACTATACTCCAAAAACCAAACTTTTTATTATCTCCCATAACTACTCCCTCCCTGCAAATTTAATGAATTCCTCAAACAGTTTTATCATATTTGATTTTGGATTTTGAACCATCATTTCTGGATGCCATTGAACTCCTACTACAAAATCTTTGCCTTCAAGTTCTATTGCTTCAACTATATTGTCATCTGAGAAGGCAACCGCCATAAGTCCTTGTCCTAACTTTTTAACACATTGGTGATGATATGAGTTTATAAAGGTCTTTTCACCAAATATTTCATATAGTTTTGAACCCTTATTAAAACTAACACTATGGGTTGGTGTACTTCTTTTTGCTGATTGTACGTGTTTAATATATGAACCTTCAACCTGCGATATATCCTGATATAAACTACCACCAAGTGCTACATTTAACATTTGCATACCCTTACATATACCTAAAATTGGTATATTTTTGTCCAATGCAAAATTTATGCTCTTAAGATAAAATTCATCTATTTCTGGATACGTATAGTCCTGATGTTTTGAAGGTTGTTCACCATAAAGTAGTGGATTTACATCAAATCCTCCTGATAATATTAGCCCATCTAATAAACTTATTTGTTTTGCAATAATTTCTTCCTCCAAATTCATAGGAACAATATAAGGTACTCCACCCACCTTAATTATTGCGTCAATATAATCGTAATTAACATATGCTCTCTCAATACCTGGCAATATTCCTCCTTCCATTATTAGTATATTTCCTAATACTCCGATTACTGGTCTCATCTTCAACGCCTCCTTTATATAAAAACAAGCAAATTTGATGCCAAATATAAAATTTCTAACTTTTTTGTAATTTGAATAATAAATTAGCCTCGTTATTCATTGTATAAAATTAATTTATATATTTTAGCCTCATTACAATCAAAAAGAAACGGGATAAAAATAGACCTATTTTATCCCGTTTCTTGTCCAATTTAAAAACATTCTACCCTTATTATTAATTTTCGTTCCACTTCTGCCTATATTTTTATTAATCATTCCTAAATCATTAATCAATTCTAATATTCCCCTTACTTCCCCTTCACCTATATACGATAATTTTTCACTTATACACCTTCTTCCAACGCCTTCACTTTTTTCTATACATTCAAGTACATCCAAAACCTTTTCAAGATTATAATTATTTTTTATAAAATCTAATTCCTTATCAAAGTTTAGTTCTGAGTTTAAAATATATTGTGGCAAATCCTTTAATGCAACCCCTTCAAATTCCATTGCATTTAAATAGATAGCAATATTTTTAAGTTCCCTTATATTGCCTGGCCATCTATAATTTAAAAGTAACTTCTCTACTTCATTTTCAAACTTTATATCTCTTTCAAGATAACATTTTAATAATGGCATTATATCTTCTCTTCTTTCCCTAAGCGGAGGTAAATTTATGGGTAATACATTTAGTCTAAAATACAAATCCTCTCTAAACAAACCCTGATCTACTAATTTTTTTAAATCTTTATTTGTAGCCGCAATAACCCTAACATTAACATTAATAATATTCTCTGAACCAACCCTCATTATCTGTTTCTCCTGAAGAACCCTTAAAAGCCTTGTCTGAAGCTTTAAAGGCATATCCCCTATTTCATCCAAAAAAATTGTACCATTATTTGCTATCTCAAAAAGACCAGTTTTTCCTTCCTTTAACGCCCCTGTAAATGCACCCTTTTCATATCCAAAAAGTTCACTTTCTAATAAATTTTCAGGCAGTGCAGCACAATTTACTGCAACAAATGGATAATTTGAACGATTACTATAATTATGAATAGACTGTGCCATCATCTCCTTGCCTGTACCACTCTCTCCTGTA
Source organism: Caloramator sp. (assembly GCF_020054765.1). NCBI lineage: Bacteria > Bacillati > Bacillota > Clostridia > Eubacteriales > Clostridiaceae > Caloramator > Caloramator sp. Next base: position 32,674 of record NZ_JAIHAO010000016.1, read on the forward strand.
ATTAATACTGTATAATCGGATTTTGAAATTTTTTTAGCTATATCTATACATTCCTTCATCCTATTAGAATATGTTATAATCATATCAAAATTGTATTTTGCATAAAAACCCTTTTCTCGTATCTTTTTTGATATATTCTGTTCTATCCTTTTTATATTTGTAATATCTGCAAAGCTTATTATATATCCCGATTTGTAATTTAAATATTTAATAGGTTCCTTATTGACACTAAAAATTTGGTTTCTGTGCCTTATTATTTCACCCTTTATCTCATCCTTTTTAATTAAATTATCTATTTCTTCATTATTAAAAATTAAACTGCTACCTATTTTAAAGTTAAATAAATTATTAAAAGAACTGTTAGTTAAAACAACCTTTTCCTCATTATCAACAATAGCAATAGCATCCTGTATATGTTCAATTAGAACCTCCAATTGCTGCCCCTTTATAAATAAGTCCATATATTGTCTTTTTATGCCCATATCCTTGCTTACAATACCTTCAGAATACTTTATTAAATTTTCTTCTATCTCTTTATCTTTTATTTCTAAACAATTAAATATTTTTAAAAATGTTGCTATATCAATACACCTATGACCTACATCTATTGTAGTTTCAATAAAATCTGGCACCTTGTCACTCTCTCCTGGCGTTATTGCCACCTTTACATCTTCATAAACTTTATTATCCAAATAAGGTATTAGTTTTAAATGACTTATACCTATTCTATGAAGTAAGTTAACTGTTTCAATAGTAGTCTCTTTAGTATCATTAACTACTAAAACCTTTGTATCATTTGGGATTGCAGCAATTTTATAGATTTCTTTTTCTCTTAGTGTTCTTTCTATAACAATAATACAACTCTCTTTTGAAACAAATTTTTGAATTTCGTACGCCTTTTCATCTATCATAACTAAAATTACATTATCTTTTATCTTTTCTCCTTCCTTCATTTCATATAAATAATAGTTATTTATATCAATCTTATTAGCAAAAACTTCATTTAAGTTTTCACGTAAAAACTCAGATAGCGGGCCTTTTCTATTTGTAACAAGTGCAATACTCTTCAAACCTATCCCTCCTTAAGTGCAGGTAAAATATAATAAAGCTATATTAAAAAAAATTTTTTCATTTGTAATTTATTTTTGTTATCGAAAACTTTTAAAAAAAGTAAAGCATTAACTTTATTTTCTTATAAAGAAAATCGAATTATTTGTTTAAAATAACATTTAACAATTTTCTAAAAAAAGTTATAATATACATAATATTTATATAATGTTTTGTATAAAATTGGATAATGTCACAATTCACCTGGGTGGCACTTTTGAGAAAAGGGGAGGATATAATGCAAAAACTATATTATGAAAATCCATATATTTTTGAATGGGAGGCTGAAATAATAAGCCAAAGGGAAAAGGATAATTTTTATATTGTTGAACTCTCTACCACATCCTTTTATCCAGAAGGTGGTGGACAGCCAAGGGACTATGGAACAATCGATGGGATTGAGGTTGTTGATTTATTTGAAGAAAATGATACAATCTGCCACGTTGTTAACAAAAAGATTGAAAAGGATACTGTAAAGTGCAAAATTGATTTTGAAAGAAGGTTTGACCATATGCAAAACCATACTGGTCAGCATCTTCTATCCTCTATTTTTATAGAACTTTATGATGCTCCAACTAATAGTTTTCACTTAGGAGATGATTATGTAAGCATTGATGTAGGTTTAGAAAATATAACAGATGAAATGGTTAAAAGGGTTGAAGATAGAGTAAATGAGCTGATTTTTAAAAATATACAAGTAAAATCCTATATAGTAGATTTTAATGAGGCTAAAAAATTGCCTTTAAGAAAACTTCCACCTACAGATGTTGATATAAGAATTGTTGAAATAGAAGGAATAGACTTCTCTCCCTGCTGTGGTACCCACGTTAAAAGCCTTGGAGAAATTGGAATGGTTAAAATATTAAAAACAGAAAAATATAAGAATATGACAAGAGTGTATTTTAAATGTGGCAGAAGGCTACTTAAGGATTTTCAGGAAAAAAATTTAATAATAAATAATTTAAGTAAAAAACTATCAGTTCCTCAAAATGAAATTTTAATTAAGGTTGATTCAATGCAAAATGAAATAAAAAAATTATCAAAGGAACTTAATCTACAAAAGGAAATAAACTCAGAATACATTGCAAAGGACTTAATAGATAAATATGATGAATATATAATAACAAAAATATTCGAAGATAAAACATTTGATGAAATACAAATGATAGGAAATAAAGCCTCTTTATTATGTGATAAAATATTTATCTTATCATCTATACCAGATAAAAAGATTATACTTACACATAGTGGAAAACTAAAATTAAATTGCGGCCAAATTTTCAAGGAAATCTTACCAAATTTTAATGGTAGAGGTGGAGGAGGATCAAAATTTGCTCAAGGAATTTTCGAAGATATGACCGATATCAATAATTTTATTGAAAAATTAATAGAAAAAATAAAAAAGCAATCTTTAACTTAAAAAGGACAGTAGGTTTTCCTACTGTCCTTTTACATCTATTATCCAATCATCATCTTTATATCATCATCTACGTTTGTTATTCCACCAATACCAAAGTTTTCAACAAGAACCTTTGCAACATTTGGTGATAGAAATGCTGGTAGTGTTGGTCCTAAGTGAATATTCTTAACTCCAAGGTATAATAGAGCTAAAAGTACAGTTACTGCCTTTTGTTCATACCAAGCAATATTATATACAATTGGCAATTCATTTATGTCATTTAATTCAAATACTTCCTTAAGCTTTAGTGCAATTACTGCAAGTGAATATGAATCGTTGCATTGCCCCGCATCTAAAACTCTTGGTATTCCTCCTATATCCCCAAGTTCAAGCTTGTTATATCTATATTTTGCACATCCTGCTGTTAAAATTACAGTGTCCTTTGGAAGCTTCTTTGCAAATTCTGTGTAGTATTCTCTTGACTTCATTCTTCCATCACAGCCAGCCATAACAACAAATTTTCTAATTGCACCACTCTTTACTGCTTCAACAACCTTATCAGCAAGCTGTAACACTTGGTTGTGGGCAAATCCTCCGATTATTTCACCTTCTTCTATTTGTACAGGTGGCTTACATCTCTTCGCGTGTTCTATAATTTCACTAAAGTCTTTATTGCCATTTTCATCTTCCTTAATGTGCCTTACACCTGGGAATCCTACAACACCTGTTGTATATAATCTATCCTTATATGAATCCTTTGGTGGTACTAAGCAGTTTGTTGTCATTAGAATTGGTCCATTGAATAATTCAAACTCCTTATCTTGTAACCACCAAGCATTTCCGTAGTTTCCTACAAAGTGTTCATACTTCTTAAATGCCGGATAGTAATGGGCTGGAAGCATCTCTCCGTGTGTATAAACATCTACACCTGTTCCCTTTGTTTGTTCAAGTAGCTGTTCTAAATCTTTTAAATCGTGTCCACTTATTAGTATTGCTGGATTGTTTCTAACACCTATATTTACCTTTGTAATCTCTGGATTACCATAGGTTGATGTATTAGCCTTGTCAAGGAGTGCCATAACATCAACAGCATACTTTCCTGTTTCAAGTGCAAGTGAAACAAGTTCATCTGCACCAAGTGTATCATCTAAAGTTGAAGCAAGTGCCCTTTGCATAAATTTAAATATTTCCTTATCAACGTGTTTTAAAACATAGGCGTGGTTTGCATACGCTGCCATCCCCTTAACACCATAAGTTATTAATTCTCTTAAGGATCTTATATCTTCATTTTCCGTTTTTAATATTGAAACTTCCTCTGCCTTCTTTTGTACATCTTCAATTGAAACTACAAAATTTGCTGCATCGTGAGACAAACTTGTTACATCTATTCCTTTATTCTTAAGTTCATTCTTCATATCTTCTCTAATTTTTATACCTTCTAATACTCTTTCATATATAACTTTGTCGTCAAAATTTACATTGGTAATAGTTACAAACAAACTCTCCATTATAAACTTATCTACATCATCTCTTTGTATACCATTTTCCTTTGCTGAAAGGTTTACCATTGATAAACCCTTTAATGTATACATAAGTAGGTCTTGGCTCTTTGCAACTATATCATTCTTACCACATACACCTCTTAAGTTACATCCCTTTCCGCCTGCAGCCTCCTGACATTGATAACAGAACATACTCATCTAAATCCCTCCTAAAATTTATTTATGTCTTAATTATACTTGCTATATTTTGGGGATTCAGTGATTTATATCACATAAATAAATTTTTATATGTTTATTATAAAAAAGCACCGTAAATTACGGTGCTAATAAACAAAAATACTATTAGTAAAGTATCTTAAATTTTTTATCTCCTTTTACATCTACTTGTTCTTTTTCAATATCATCAATCCTTGAAAATCCATTACCCTTTAATACTATATCTAAAAATTTATGTATTATTTGCTCTTCTCCCTCAACTTCTGCCTCAACTGATCCATCATCTAAATTTTTAACATAACCACTTAATCCTAAAGTATATGCTTTTGTATAAACAAAATACCTAAATCCAACTCCCTGAACTCTACCATAAAATTTAAATCTATACCTCTTCATAGAAACACCCCATACAAAAATTGGATAATTTCACATTTCACGTAGGTGGCACTTTAGTTGAGTAAAGAAACTATTCTTAAGTCCCTTCTATTCATTAAATCTATTAACTCATCTCCAACCTTTACAATTGGATATGCAACATTTTGTGGTGTAATATAAACAATTTCACCTTCTCGTCCATTACTTAAAACTACCTGCATTCCTATATAATAACTTGCAATATTATGTAAAAAGGTCAACAATATTTTTGTATCAAACTTAGTATATCCCTCTAATTCAATTATCTTAAAGGCATCAAAGGGAGTCATTCTACCCTTATAAACCCTCTCTTGAGTTAATGCATCATATACATCACAGATTGAAATAATCTTTGCAAATAAATTTATCTTATCACCCTTTATTTTTAGAGGATACCCTGTTCCATCTTCATTTTCGTGATGCATTAGTATTCCCTTTAATACTTCAAGGCTAATGCGAGTATCCTTCTTTGCTATTTCGTAACCATACTGTGCGTGCTTTTTCATTATTTCAAATTCTTTTTGAGTAAGTTGACCCTTTTTATTTAATATTTCTTCTGGTATTTTAGCCTTTCCTAAATCGTGCATAACTGCCGCCTTTGTTAATTCTGTTATTACATCTTCTTTAAGTCCAAGCCATTTTCCAAGAAGCATACTGTAAAAGGCCACATTTAGACTATGATTATATGTATATTCATCATAGGCTTTAAATGTTGATAAAAACTTAATCACATTATCCTTATTTTCCATTTCTAATTTTATATCCTCTGCTATATTTGATATAACTCCATAGTCAAGCTTTTTACCTAAAGCTAAATCCCCTATTATATTTTTAACTGTATCTACATTTTTTGAATATTCCTTGCTTAAATTTTCAAAGGCAATATTTGATCTATCTAAATTTTCACTTTCAGAATAAATATGTATATTATTTATCCCTAAATTTCTTAGTTTGTTTATTATAAACTCATTTAAAACTGTTCCCTCTGTAACAATTACTGCTCCTGTTTCAGTAATTACATCTAATGCAACTTTGTCACCAATGCAACAATCATCAATCTTGATTAATCTTTTTTTCAATATACCAAACCCCTTTAAATTGAAAATATATGTAAGATAATTATAACATAAATTTTTATAATATATATATTTTTTTGTAATTTTAATTTATAATCATTTTAGGGGGGATTATAATGAATGGTGTAAATTTTGTAAAAAATCTATCGTATTATATATGTTCATTTTTATTTCTTGAAATTTTGTTTAAAATACTTACAAATATTCATTCCTTCAATTCTCTTTTTATTTATACAATTATGTTTTGTATTACTATCTCGGTATTTTTTTGTCTTATATCTAATTTATTTAACGAAAAAACTAATTATATTATTTCCAAAATAATAGTTTTTATATTTTGCCTAATATTTGCAAGCCAATTTATATATTTTAAGATATTTAAAACATTTTATACATTATATTCTGCTGCAAACGCATCCCAAGTAATTGAATTTTGGAGAGATATATTTTTTATATTAGGCAAAAATATACATTTTATCTTATTATTCTTTGTTCCTTTATTTGTTTTGATTTTCTTTAAAAAGTATATTATATCATCTAATAAACTGTCTAAATTAGAAGTAGTATTTTTAATATTGTTATTCTTTTTATCACAAATAATAAACTCTTTATATATCTATGCCTCTAAAGAAAGAAGAGAATTATTGCTTGAACTTAAAAACAACACTAATTCATCAACAGTCACAGCTCACAAATTAGGATTACTTGCTTCAGTTAATATGGATATAAAAAAATTTATTTTTAATAATAAAGCAAAATCTAAATCAATAGAAACGATAAGTCAAAAATTAGAAGAGGAAGAAAACGTACAAAAAACAAAAAACGAAGAGAAAGAAGAAAAAAAAGTTGAATACAATATGATGAATATTAATTTTGATGAGTTAATTTCAAAAGAAAAAAATGCAACATTAAAGAAAATGCATTCATACTTTAAGAATGTATCTCCAACAGAAAAAAACGATTATACAGGTAAATACAAGGGGTATAATCTCATATTTATTACTGCTGAAAGTCTTTCTCCTTATGCTGTAAACAAGGATTTAACTCCAACTTTATATAAGCTCGTAAATGAAGGATATAGGTTCACTGACTTCTACAATCCTATTTGGGGTGTAAGTACAACTGATGGTGAATACGTTGCCTGTACAGGACTTATTCCTAAAGCTGGAGTTTGGAGTTTTAAAGAATCCTCTAAAAACTATTTACCATTTGTAATGGGAAATCAATTTAAAAAGCTTGGTTTTAAAACATTAGCATACCACAACCATACATATACATACTATAAAAGAAATCTATCCCATCCTAATATGGGATACATATATAAAGGAGTTGGCAATGGGCTTGATGTAAAAAAATCTTGGCCTGAGTCCGACCTCGAAATGATGGAAAAAACAATTCCAGAATATATAAATAGTGAGCCCTTTCACGTTTACTATATGACCGTTAGTGGACATTTACGCTATTCCTTTTCTGGAAATGCAATGTCTTTAAAAAACAAAAAATATGTAGAAAATTTAAATCTCTCTGATGAAGCAAAGGCATATATAGCCGCTCAAATAGAATTAGATAGAGCCTTAGAATATCTTTTAAACAAACTTGAAGAAAAAGATTTATTAAAAAGAACTTTAATTGTAATAAGCCCAGACCACTATCCATATGGTTTAAGTAAAGAAACAATAGACGAACTTGCTGGTCATAGGATTGAGAAAAATTTTGAACTTTATAAAAGTACCCTTATAATATATACCAAAAATATTGAACCTAAAGTTATAGACAAGCCCTGTTCAAGTCTTGATATTATACCAACAATATCAAACCTTTTAGGTTTAGAGTATGATTCAAGACTTTTAATGGGAACTGATATATTTTCAAACTCTGAACCTCTCGTTATATTCCAAAATAAAAGCTTCATAACTGATAAAGGTAAGTATGATTCAATACAGAATAAATTTATACCTAATGAGGGTGTCAATGTAGATGATAATTATATAAAAAGAATTAAAAATATGGTTGATATTAAATTTTTCTTATCAGAAAAAATACTTGAACTTGATTATTATAGAAAATTATTTAATTAATAAAGGTCGGGCTAATACCCGACCTTCAGATTGTTGACAAACATGTTTGATAGCTAAAATATGAAAAGCCCCATGAAAGGATTTCAAAATAGCATATTTCATGAGCTTTAGCAATTATTGCTTTTCGACTTTGAAAAAGTCCGTAATTCGGCACAGGACGTGCCGAGGCGAGCGGCCATCAGGACGATGGCATCGCGAGGGTAGGACTTTTTCAAACAAAGAAAAGCTTAGAATTGCTTAGCGAAATGAATCGATGCCCAAGAAATC